>QHOP01000628.1 GCA_003219345.1 Verrucomicrobiota bacterium | reverse complement strand
TCTTTCCGGCGCTGCTGAAGCGCTGACCGAGAAACAGCAAACCGTCTTTGGACCTGTCAGCAGTCCGACGCTGAACAACGCGCCGTTTGAGGGCGCGCAGAAGGTGCTGTCGGTTTACGCGCAGCGCATCCTCGAAGCGATTCAGCGGGACGGTTTCTACGTCCGCGTGCCCAGCGGCAAACAGTTTTACCTGTACGTACTCCAAACCGTTGACCGTGCCGATGCCGCCATCGGTGCCTCGAAGGCATTCGCCGAAGAAGACAAAACCAATTCAGCCGCCAGCCACGGATTTCCCGCGTTCACCGCCGTTCCGCCGACAGTTCCATCGGCGGCGCAACCGACCGTAACCCTCCAACCATGAAATACCTCACGCTCATTCCGTTCGTGCTCCTTGCATCGTGTGCCTCGTGTCCGCAGCCGCAAATCGGTTTCAGGCCAACGCCGCCTCCTGCCGTCGAGCCGGTGGAGGAGGTGCGTTACACCGATGTCGTTCGTGCCTACCACGTGGGTCGTTACGTTGACCCAAACCAGACGATGCACGAGCTGCATCCGGTCTATCGCATCGAAGCCTCAGCGCGTTGGAATCTGCATCCCGGCGCATTGACCACGGCCAGTTTGTTGAATCCACCGCCCGATGCCGCGTTCGTTCCGCCGCCCACGAATGACGCCATTTTCGCCGAGTTGAACCGTCAGCGCGAAGCCACTCAACGCATTCTGTCGGAGGCGGGGCGTTTGGCCGGTTCTTACGCCGAATTGCAGAAGGTTGTGGCTGAGATGAAGGGCGTTGCCCGCGACCAGGTTCTCATCAGGACCCGCCTGGCCGAGACCGAACAACGCATCGCCGGGTTCCAGAAAGAGCTGCTGACGCCGCAGCCTTCGCCGCGAACGAACGATGTTCCATTGTTCGCACCCGAATCAACGGAAAGACCAAAACCATGAAGACACTTTGCCGGAGTGACGGCGGCGACTGGCCGCCCTCTCTCCGGCGGACACGGCAAATGCCGAGAAAAACAAACCAAACAAAAACGAATCGTTATGAACAAACCGAAACCCCCAGCGCCACCGAGCGCCGGCGGCAATGCCGCCCCCGCGGATCAGCCCACTTTTCGGATCAACCCGGAAGTGGACGCGAAGATTGATGCTTACATCAAAGAAAACCCCAAGTATTGGACCTACGTCCAGGCCATGCCCCGCGACCGTCTCGAACGCACGGTTGTGTTGAACGAAGTGCGCGAAATCGACCGCCAGCAGCGCATCCGGGAAGGTGTCATGAAGCAGATTGACCGCAATCCGGAGTTGAAGCGCGCCTACGACCTGCTGGTCAAGGACCTGCCCGAAGACCAAAAAGAAGGGGTGATCACCCAAATCGCCCGCCAGACAAGACGGGCGGTTGCCCGGTCGCAAGGCCAGTCGAGAGCGCAAGGCGTCGGGGTGTGAACATGCCAAACCTCGCCACGACTTCAGCCGGTCGGGATCAGGAAGTCGTGGACGAGGAACGAGGCGCGGGTTACTTCGGCTTCGCGTTGCCTCCCGCAGTCCAACTTTCCGCCGTTTCTTAGCGCCTTTGATCCTTGGAGGTGCGCATGCACCGCGACGGGAACGTCATCGGCCCGAACGTGGCCAAATATCGTTATCAGAGGAATTGGACCCAGGACGACCTCGTCGGAAAGCTACAACTCGTGGGGTGTTATATGACGCGCGATATGCTCGCCAACATTGAAACACAACGCTGCTCGGCGACGGACAAGCAGATTGAGTTCTTCGCCCACCAAAACGCAAGCCTCGCTCCCGAGCGCCGCTTGCCCAACCCGCAAAAAAGTAGAAGAATTCGATGGCAAGTCCGCGTAACAATTTGGACCCGGACGAGCAGCTTGACCTTTTCACATCACAAAGGCCGACACATGATACCGTTGACGCAATACGGCCGAATGGCCGAGAAACATTGGCGCGAGCACTGCCCCGGGATGGTGCGCGAACTGGAGCGGAAGGGACTGTTGCACCAGATGCTCCTGGAAGCGGAGCAGAGGACCAAGGACGAGATGGCGAACCTGCGAATCGAGCTGATGAAGCAGGGCAAGACAGCCCAACAGGCGCACGACCAGGCTTGGGAGATGGTTCGCGAGAAATACATCCTGCTCCCGCCCGAGTCCTAGCGGACGGCCACCATGCCGTCGGCCACAAGCGCCC
>QHOP01000330.1 GCA_003219345.1 Verrucomicrobiota bacterium | reverse complement strand
GTTCCCGCCATGGAATGTGTGTGGATTGCGCGACCTCCATCGCCGTGTAGGCTGGCGAATAAGAGATGGTGACGTATTTGATTTTCTGGCTGTCGAGATATTCTTTCAATTTTCTCACTGGCATGGCAGACCCTTTCCAATCCCGGAATCTTTTTCAATTCATCGGCTTTCAAGCTTCAGGTGATAAACTATACCAACGCGGACGTTGCGCCAAACGGGAGTTTTACTCCGCTCGCGGCAGGGATGCCGCGAGACCTGCACGCTGGAAGCGTGCGCTACGTAGCGCAGCCATCTCTGGCTGCAAGCTTCAGTTCGAGATTGATGAGTCCGACTTCAGGGCCGTCCCAGGCGCCGTCAGTGGTCATAAATCCGCCATTGTTAAGCGATCCCTTTCATACTATATTCCGCCGCGTGTTGCGTTTGACCAAACAGGAACAACTGGTGTTATGCGTTGTCCTGTCGCTGCTGCTGGTGGGTTGGACCGTCAGAGCCTGGCGCACGGCGCATCCGCTGGCGGCGTCAAACAAGCAGGCCGATTCCCGGTAATATGGAGTTCCGAGCTTTGAGGAGGCGGTCACGGTCATTCAGCGGGCGTTTTCCAAAACGACCGATATTGCAGTTGATGAAAGGGCTCCCTGAAGCCATTCTATGTTCGATTCGTGTTGCGGCGCGCCTCGCACAAGCGATAGAGGCGGAAGAGACTAAACATGCAAACCCAAAGTTTTGAAGAAGCCGTCGAGCAGATTGTCGTCAAGCACCCGCGCTACGAGCGCGAGGCCTATTTCTTCGTGCGCGAGGCGCTCGACTACACGCAGAGGATGATCGGCAAGGCGCCGAAAAAGAACGAGATCCGCCACGTCTCCGGCCAGGAATTGCTGAACGGCATCCGCGAATACACGTTGCAGCAGTTCGGCCCGATGACACTCACGGTGCTCGAAGCATGGGGCATCAAATGCTGTGAGGACTTTGGAGAAATCGTTTTTAATATGGTCGAAACCCGGCTGTTGGCCAAGACGGATCGGGACAGCCGCGATGATTTCAAAAACGGCTACGATTTCCACGAGGCCTTTCGCAAACCGTATTTGCCGTCGCGGACTATCTCAGTGCCGATGGCCGAAACGAAACAGGGTTGAGTTTCTCTTCGATAAAACTAATTCGAGTTTTGCAGTTTAATTTTTATGCGCGCATCCGTTGTCCCTCGCACCCGAGTCGCTTTCAAAAAATCGACCGGCAACATTCCCGCCTGCCCGCCCGGCACGCGCCTCGCCACCCTCGACAACGGCCTGACCATCATCGTGCGCGAAGACCACAGCGCGCCGGTCGTCTCCGCGCAGGCATGGTGTTTGACTGGCAGCATTCATGAGGGTCGCTGGCTCGGCGCCGGCCTGTCGCACGTGCTCGAACATATGCTGTTCAAAGGCACGACGACGCGGCCCGGCGCGCGTATCGACCAGGAAGTGCAGGAAGCGGGCGGTCACATGAACGCCTACACGTCGTTCGACCGGACAGTGTATTGGATCAACGTTCCCGACACCGGCGCGCGGGTGGTGATCGACATCCTGTGCGACATCATGCAAAATGCGACACTGCCGCCGGACGAATTGAGCAAGGAACTCGACGTGATCCGCCGCGAAATGGACATGAGCCAGGACGATCCGTCGCGCCGCTCCGGCCGCCGCCTGTTCGAGACCGCTTACACGCGCAGTCCATATCGTTTCACGATCATCGGCTATCCGGACATTTTCAACGAGCTGAAGCCCGACGATATTCGCGGTTATTATCACGAGAAATACGTTCCCAATAACGTCTGCCTTGTCGTCGCGGGCGACGTGAAGACGGAGGACGTCGTGGCGCAGGTCCACGATGCTTACAGAAAGGCCAAGGCCAGGCCGCTGCCTCCGGTCGTGCTGCCGGAGGAACCCAGGCAAACAGCTCCGCGCGAAGTCATCGAGGAAGCGCCCATTGAACTGGGCCATCTGCATTTCAGTTGGCACATTCCAGACCTGCGCCACCCGGACGTGCCGATTCTGGATGTGCTCGCGACTTTGCTCGGTAACGGGCGCAGTTCGCGCCTTTACCAGGAAGTGCGCCAGAAAAAGGGGCTGGTGAACAGCGTCGAAGCCTGGACGTACAGCCCAGGCAATCCCGGCTTGTTCGGCGCGAGCGCGGTCGTGGATGCGGACAAATTCGTGGCGGCGCGCGACGCGATGCTGGCCGAGGTCGAGAAGATGAAGGCGAAGCCGGTCAGCCTCACCGAACTGAACAAAGCGGTGAAACAATTCATCTCCGGCACGCTGGCGTCGCGCAAGACAATGCAAGGCCAGGCACAAGACCTGGCCAGCAGTTGGATTGCGGCCGACGATCTGAACTTCTCGGAACGTTATCTCGAAGCAGTGAAGCGCGTGAAACCCGCCGTACTTCAGCGTGTCGCGCGGGAATATCTCACGACCGAAAACCGCACGCTCTACGCGCTGCTGCCGAAAGGCGCCGCGCCAAAGCCATCGACCGCGACCGTTCAGATCACCGAGAAGGCGATTCAAAAAATTGTGCTGACAAACGGGCTGCGTTTGCTCGTAAAGGAGGATCATCGCCTGCCATTCATCGAATTTCGCGCCGTGTTCAAAGGCGGCGTGCTCGCGGAAACGCCGGCGACCAACGGCGTCACGCAATTGACAGCGAAGATGTTGTTAAAAGGAACAAAGAAACGGAACGCCGAACAAATCGCGACTGAAATCGAGTCGCTCGGCGGCAGCATCGACAGCTTCGGCGGCAATAACAGTTTCGGCGTGAGCGCTGAAGTGTTGAACAGCGACTTTGGCAAGGGCCTGGACCTCGTGGCCGACGTGCTGTTGAATCCGACGTTTCCGGCGCCTGCGTTGGCGCGCGAACGCGAGGTCCAACTCGCTGCCATCAAAGCGCAGAAGGACCAGATGTTGCCGAGCGCGCTTCGCGTCATGCGACGCGGGCTGTTCGGCGAAACGGGTTACGGTCTCGATGCTACAGGCCTGGAAAACAGCGTCAAAAAACTGCAATCCGCCGACCTGAAATCATTTCACCAACGATTGGCGGCGCCAACCAACTGCGTTCTCGCTGTCTACGGTGACATCGAAGTGAAGCAGGTCCTCGCAGCGGCCAGGAATGCTTTTGCTCGATGGAAATCAAAGCCAGATGCCTCGTTGCTGAAGACGACGACAGATCGCCAATCGGTCACCGGCAATTCGCGGAAGCGCTTCACCGAAACCCGCGACAAAAAGCAGGCGGTGCTGGCCCTCGGCTTTCCGGGCGCCACCGTTCACGACCCAGACCGCTACGCTCTGGAGTTGATCCAGGAAGCGTGCAGCGATCTCGGCTCGCGCTTGTTCCTGCGCATCCGTGAGAAGCTTGGACTGGCTTACTATGTGGGCGCCCAAAACTTTCTCGGACTTGCGCCGGGTTACTTCGCCTTATACTGCGGCACTGCGCCGGAGTACGTTGAGCGGGTTGAACAGGAATTGCTCCAAGAAGTCGCCCAGCTGCAAGCGGAAGGTTTGACCGAGGAAGAACTCAAAAGGGCCAAAGCCAAAATTATCGGCCAAAAGAAAATCGCCCGCCAGGACCTCGGCCATCTCGCGATGACCACCGCGCTCGATGAACTCTACGGCCTCGGCTACGCCAACGCTGACACCGAGGACATCAGATACGAAGCCGTAACTCGTGAACAAGTCCACGCCGCTGCGACGAAATATCTGAGAGACAACGCGCTCGTGGTCGTCGTGATTAGACCGGAAAATCCCTGAAGCGTCGGAGGTCAACTCAATTTAATGAGCACGCGCGACAGGTGACTGCGGATTACTGCTGCGGAAGGACGTGGCCAGGAATGCTGCAAGCCGGGAGGACCCCCACTGTGTGGAGTGCGTAAAGACCGCCGAGTGGACACACCGGAAGCGCGTTGTTTGGCAGGTAAGGCTGGATGTCCTGAGCGTTTACCGGCGCGCTGACCGGTTTCTTGTTCTCCAAAGCCCATTGCTGCTTGGCGCTGTCAATCTGCCGCAGGTTGTTGAGGCAGGCATTGACCTGGCCATTCGCTTGCACCTGCTGGAACTGCTGATTTTCCGCTCGCAGACGTTGATTTTCAGTCAGTAGCTGCTGAAGCTGCGCTTGCGCTGTCGTGTCTGTTTTGACGGGAGCGACCGACGACTGCGCCGCCTGCCCGGTTTTGCTGGCTTGTCGTTTTTCGTCGCGCAGTTGGTGGACTTCGTTGCGCAAGCGATGAAGTTCCTCGTTCTCCTTCCGCAACCGGGTCAACTCCTGGACCTGGAGTTGAATTTTCTTCACCTCATCGTTCTCAGCGCGTACGCTGCTTAACTCCTGGTTCGCCCGCCGGAGCGCAGCCAATTCCTTCTCCTTGCTCTTCGTTCCGGTGTAAAGGACGACCAGCCCCACGGCCAGAACGAGGGCCACACACCACGGCAAAATCGCCTTCATTGGGTTTGAACGAGCGGCTTCCACAAAGATGAGACCGGTTGGGTCAGGAGTTCGTTCGATTCAGGTTTTTCCCTTCTTTTGTTGGCGAAATGGGGTTTTCCAACCTAGGCATTTCAGGTTTTCACCCACCTGCATCGGCTCCAGCGATCCGCTTATTGTTGAATTGCCACGGCTCCTGAAAAACAAAGCTTTGGGCCGACTGACGGAAGCAACCGCTGTTGGTTACTGCTCCGCTTGCCGCGTCTGACCCGCGGCCAGGTGCCGCAAGCCTTCCGGCTAACGAAGATAGCGAACGAACTGAATTCATTTGGAAACCGATTCGCAATGTAAACAACGGAAACGCACCAGCACTTAAAAAGAGAGAGAGAGAGAAAGGAGCGATGAGTTTATGAAGACACGCTCGACATCCAGGCAGGAAATAATTCGACCCGCGGCCGAAAAATCACGGACCGCAAGATTCCTGGTTCTTTTCGCAACTGTTCTGGCCGGGATCGGCGTCCCGCCGATCAGAGCTGACCAATTCAGTCCGCCGACGCCGCCTGCCGGCGGTCTTGCCTTGGGCTCCGCTCAATTCCATTTCCGTGTTTCGGGGCCACCCGGCACGACCTACGTCGTGGAAGCGAGCAGCGATCTTTCCGCCTGGACTCCCGTTTTCACCAACACCGTTTCCAGCGCCGGTTATTTCGATTGCGTTGACTCGCAGTTCAACAATCCACCGCAGCGCTTTTATCGGGCGGCACCATCCACTAGTCCCGTCTCCGCGCAAAATCTTTTGGAGGGCTTCCGGCAGGACCGGATTTTGGTCAAGCCCAAGTCCGGGGTTCTCCTGGGAGACTTGCATGCTTTGGTGGGGACGCAAGTATTACAGAGCTATCCGGGCATCGGCAATCTGCAGGTGTTAAAAGTGCCTCCGCCGGCAAGCATATCAGATTTGATCGCGTTTTACCGCCATAGCGGCCTGGTGGAATACGCGGAGCCGGATTATCAAGTGCAGGCGCTGCAGACGCCCAATGACTTTCGCTATGGTGATGGATCGCTTTGGGGCTTGCACAACACAGGCCTTTACGGCGGCACGCCCGGCGCGGATATCAGCGCGGAGACCGCGTGGGACATTCAGAACAGCGCGGGCAACATCATCGTCGCGGTCATTGACACCGGCGTGCGCTCTACGCACGAAGACCTGGCCGGCAACCTGTGGGTCAATCCGGGCGAAATACCAGGTAATGGCATTGACGACGACGGCGACGGTTACGTGGACGATGTGCACGGGATCAACGCCATAACCAACACCGGTGACCCCAACGATGACCACGGCCACGGCACGCACGTCAGCGGGACGATCGGCGCGGTGGGCAACAACACCGTCGGCATTGTCGGCGTCTGTTGGAAGGTTCAGATCATGCCCTGCAAATTTCTGGACCCCACTGGGAACGGGTTCACTTCGGACGCCGTCAAGTGCATCGACTTCGCGCGCAGTAAAGGGGCAAGAATCGTCAATGCCAGTTGGGGCGGCACGAGCTTTAACTCCCAAGCGTTGCGCGACGCCATCGATAGCTTGCGCCAAGCCGGCATCATTTTTGTCGCGGCGGCCGGCAACACGGGCGACAACAATGACCTGCTTCCCATTTATCCTGCCAGCTTCGATCTGGATAACATCATTTCCGTCGCCGCCACTACGCGCACGGATGACCTCGCTCTTTTTTCCAATTACGGTGCGACGAGTGTGGACCTCGCTGCGCCGGGGGCGGCGATTTTTTCGTGCTGGAACGGCTCCGACAACGATTATCGGTTTGATGACGGCACCTCGATGGCCGCGGCGCATGTGACGGGTGCGTGCGCGCTGTTGATGGCCCATTACCCGAACGACAATTATCAGCAAATTATCAAACGGGTTCTGGCGAACGTTGACCCGCTGCCGGCTCTGGCGGGCAAGTGCGTGAGCGGCGGTCGCCTCGATTT
>QHOP01000329.1 GCA_003219345.1 Verrucomicrobiota bacterium | reverse complement strand
TTTGTTTCCCTTTTCCACAGCGATTTCTACTATGCGATCTCTTATGGCCGGAAAAGCGATTTCGAATCAGAGACCATAAGCTATGCCACTGACCCATACCAGAGAACTGTTTGCCAAAGCGCTGAAAGGCAAATACGCCATTGGCGCCTTCAACGTCAACAACATGGAGCTGCTTCAGGCCATTGTGGAAGCCTGCGAAGAAGAGAAAGCGCCTGTGATGCTTCAGATTTCCAAGGGCGCACGGCAATACGCGAATCCGGTTTATTTAAAAAAACTCATTGAGGCAGCGGTGAGTCTCTCCAATATTCCAATCGCAGTTCATCTGGATCATGGGGATTCGTTTGAACTTTGCAAGGAATGCATCGACGAAGGTTTTACCAGTGTCATGATTGATGGCAGCCACCTGCCTGGCGAGGAGAATGTCGCCGTGTGCAAGAAAGTCGTCGAATACGCCCACAAACACGATTGTGTTGTGGAGGGGGAACTTGGGATGTTGGTGGGCGCCCAGCACGACGAAGGAGAGGAGGGCGGGGGCTACTCGAAAGGCGGAGTTTACACTCATCCTGACGAAGCGGTGGAATTTGTTAAGGCGACGGGCGTGGACTCTCTGGCAGTCGCCATCGGCAACTCGCACGGTGCCTATAAATTCAAGGGCGACCAACACCTTAATCTGGACCGATTGAAGGCGATTAAGAAGGCTCTAATGGAAGCGGGGTTGGGTGATTATCCCCTCGTTCTCCACGGTGCATCCAGCGTTCCGGAAGATCTCGTTCAGGAAATCAATAAATACGGAGGCAAGCTCGGCGATGACACCGCTGGAGTGCCTGAAGCCGATATTGAAGTTGCGCGACGGGTCGGTTGCACAAAGGTCAACATTGACACTGACCTTCGACTGGCTATGACCGCTGCCGTTCGCAAGGCGATGTGGGAGTCTCCGAAGGAGTTTGATCCACGCAAGTACCTCGCGCCTGCGCGCAATCGAGTCAAAGAACTGGTTCGCCACAAAGTTCGAAATGTTCTGTGCTCCGCCGGTCACGCCTTTGATTAGACCTTAAGCGGGGTCGTTGGAGCCTTGGAGGCGGCATCCGGGCGGCGGAACGCGCGCCCTTTACGGCAGGCCAGACGCCCGCCGCCTAAAACGAAGGTTCATGTCAATCTCATCTTGATCGCGCATCGGAATTAGGACTTGGGCCGATGGCGGTTTGTGTGGCTAAATTCAAGCGTGTGGCCCAACGGGAAATACAAGGTACGAAAAGAAACAAGTCTGTGGCCTTGGGTTCTATTTGTCCTTGCGTTGTCGGCGGCCGTTTGGTTCTGGCGGCAGAAAACCGGTGAAGCCAAAGTGGAAAAGGAAAAAAATCAGCCGCCCGCGGCAGAAACCAATGCGACTCCAATATCAGGCACATCCTCCGGGCGGCGGTCGTTCACATCGGCGCCCGTCATTGTTGCTACCGCGCAAACGAACCGGCCTTCCGCGATCACCATTCCGGCGCCTTCGGAAATCGCTTCCGACACAAACGCCGCCAACTTTACCGCCCGCTCGCCGCAAAACGTGTTCGAGGCGCAACTGGCCCTGGCGCGGCGGGCCATTTCTCCCGGCTCGCTCGACGGCGTGGCCGGACCGAAGACGCGCCTGGCGCTGATGGCCTTTCAACAAAAGGAAAACCTCCTTGTCACCGGCGACCTGGGAGCATCCACAAAAAGCCGGCTCCTGCTCCTGAGGCCGCCGTTCACGAACTACACCGTCACGAGAGATGATCTGGCGCGGTTGCGACCGTTGGGACAAACCTGGCTGGAAAAATCCCAGCAGGACCGGCTCGACTACGAGACCATCCTCGAACTGGTCGCCGAGAAGGCGCAGGCGCATCCCAACCTCATCCAACACCTCAACCCCGCGGTTGACTGGACCAACATCGTCGTCGGCACGTCGGTGATGATCCCAAGCGTGGAACGGACGCCCATTCGCGAAAAGGCCGCGGTCGCCCGCATCCACCTCGAAAACCGGACGCTTCAAGTGTTCGACGAGAATACAAATCTTCTGGCGCATTTTCCGTGCAGCATCGCGGCGTTCGCGGAGAAGCGCCCGGCGGGAGAATTGCACATCGCTGTCATTGCGCCGAATCCCAATTACACGTTCGATCCGGAGAACTTTCCGGAATCGGCGGAGGCGCGGGAATTGAACCGGAAGCTGATCCTGCCGCCCGGTCCGAACAATCCGGTTGGTACGGTCTGGATCGGGTTGGACAAGCCGGGCTATGGAATTCATGGAACGCCACGACCGGAGCAAGTCGGGCGCGCGGAGTCGCACGGCTGTTTCCGGCTGGCGAACTGGAACGCGGAATATTTTTCGCAACTGGCCTGGGTTGGCATGCCGGTGTATGTGGAGCCATGAACGCTCAGTTTCGTTTCCCAATCTGCACGGCGCATCTCGCGTGCGAAAGGTGAGCGCGAAATTCAGTTTCTCGAATCCCCAAAAGGCGCCTTGATGTTGATAAACGGCGGGTGAATCGAGTGCCCGAGAAGCTTGCGTTGCAGACCCGAATTCCTATACTTGGGATGGCTTGGCTGGGTTCGGCCAGGTTTGTTGGATCAAAAGCGGACACTTTTTTGAAGGATTCAGTGCCTTCTTTGACTCGTGTTCGGACATAAGTCGCTAATGGATTCGGGAATGACATTGTTTTCTGCATCTTTGTATCAGGCATAAAGAGTGCTGCTTTTTCGACCGTCATGCCGTCATCAGTTCAACCAAACCAGGCAAGCCTATGACAGCTCCCCGAACTTTTGCGCTCCTTTTGACCTTATCCGTCTGCGCGTCTTTCCAGAGATCCGTTTCTGCCGCCGACCCGCCCCCGCCGGTCATTAACACGGTCACCTTGACCAACGGTCAAAAGAGGATTAGTTGGACTCCTTACCCCGCCACCTTCCAGTACAAGATCTTCCGTGCCGATGATCCTTCGCAGCCCTTTGTCGAGGACACGTCTGGAAACGTGAGCGGCTTTGACTGGACTGCACCACTGGACAACGGCAATGGATTTCACCGGCTGCACGCGGTGCCTGTAAGCACCAACGACTTGCTCGTTGCGAACGTCTTGAACCGCTTGGCGTACGGTCCGACGCCTGACGAGTTGGAGCGTGTTCGGGCCATGGGTCCAGACATTTATATCCAGGAACAGCTTGCGCCTGAACAGATCGACGAGAACCTGTCGATCGATGACGTGACAACCAACTTCGGTTCCGGCTGGCAATACTTTACCGCCACTGGGAATGCTTCGAGCACTAACCTGTACATCTACCTCAACACGCCGGGCGACTGTTTCGTTGATGACATCCAGTTCGTGGCCGGGGCGAACCCCGGCGTGGGCGTCAACCTGATCCGCAACGGCGATTTCCTATCCCCACTCACGACCAACGATTGGGTGATATCCCCCAACCACGCAGGGTCCGCGATCTCCACTGATCAGAGTCATTCGGACGGCGCCTCACTGCATGTTGTCGCCCGTAGCGGTGGCACAACCCAGGGCTCGTCGATTTGGCAGTCAATCCAGGGCCCGCTGACGAACTCGCGATACACATTGAGTTATTGGTTTCTACCGAGCACCAACAACCAACTGAGCAGCTTGACCGTGCGGCTTTCCGGCAGCGGGGTTACGAGCACGCCTTATCCGCTTTCTCTGCGGACGAAACTGGATTACGGAGCGGCCTTCATCGATGACCTCCGCGGGTGGCACGTCCAGCGCGGCGTTCAGTCCAAGCGGCAACTGCTCGAAGTGCTCGACCAGTTCCTCGAAAACCATTTTGTCACGCAGTACTCCAAGTCGAGCGACTACTTCTCCACCTATTACAACAACGATGGGAACAAGACGGCGCAACTCGCCACCCAACTCGAATTCAAAGAGAACCAACGCTGGCGTCAGGCCCTGATGAACCCACAATGCACATTTTACGATCTCCTGCGGATCAGCGCGGAAAGCCCGGCGATGATCATTTATCTCGACACGGTCAACAGCAAAGGCAATGGCAGCAACATCGCCAACGAAAACTACGCCCGTGAGTTGCAGGAACTTTTCACCTTCGGCGTGGACAACGGTTATGACCAGAATGACATCACCGTTATGTCGCGCGCCTGGAGCGGCTGGTCGGTGAACATCATGAATCCGACCAATGAGTTCAACCCGCTCGCGACGGATCTGAAGACGTTGAATCCCGGCGTGGCCGTGTCAAACCTGGTGGGCGTCTGGTCGTTCCAATATAAGCAGGGCAATCACAACACAGCTTCCAAGACGATCTTCCCCAACAAGACCGTGCCCGCACGGTTCGGACCTCCTTACGCGGGTCGCAACTATCAGCTTACCCTTCCGGCGCGCAGCGGCACCAATGGCATCGCCGACGGCTACGACGTCATCGCCCACCTCGCGAATCAGCCGTTCACCCAGGAATATCTCAGCGTCAAACTCTGCCGGCTGTTTGTCCACGATGACTTCGTGCACGGTGTTTATGATTACACGGATCCGAATCTGGCTCCTGAAGGACAGTTGATCAAACAATGCATGGCAGCGTGGGAGAACGGCAATCCGAAAGGACAGATTCGCGAGGTGCTGCGCGTCATCTTCAACTCCGACCTGTTCCGCAGCCACGGCGGTTCCATGCAAAAAGTCAAGACACCGCTGGAATATGCTATCAGCGCAGTCCGGGCGCTTCGGGCGGCGTACACCAACGGAACGTTCACCGCAACCCTGGACTCCGCCAGCGCCAGCATCGGCACTCCGCTTAACCGCATGGGAACGATGCTTCTGTTCGACCGGGCTGAGCCGAACGGTTATCCTGAGGCGGGGCCGGCCTGGATCAGCGCCGGCACGCTGGCTGAACGACTTCGGTTCATGCAATCTTTGCTCTATGCGCCCGGTACTGGCAGACCGACCGATGCGGGCGCCAGCACAGCGAACCCGGTCGCGTTGCTCAAGTTGAAATTGTCGAGCGCCAGTTGGAACAACGCCGGCGCGGTGGCCGACTATTTCCTCGACCTTCTGTTCCCGGGCGAGGGCAAGGCCAACCTGGATGTTTATCGTACGGCGGCCATCACATTCTTGAATGATGGCAGCGCCGATACGCCCGTGAATTCAACGCCGTTCAGCGGATTGGCCAACACCAGCGCGAACTACGACACGCGTGTCCGCGGCATGGTTTCCGCGCTGATGACTTCCCCGCGCTTCCAGGAACAATAGAATTTACACCCGACTATTCGACCAACCAATCAGCCTATGCAACACTTCAACATCATCACACGCCGCGGCTTCCTGGATCGCAGCTTCAAAGTCGGACTGGGTGTCGCCCTGTCCACACTCGTTGATATTCCTCTGGTGGTGAAGCGGGCGCTGGCCGAAGGCACCATCGGTGTCCCCGGCGCGGACAATAAGACGAAGAAATTGTTGTTTATCTTCCTCCGCGGCGCCAATGACTCCCTCAACTCGGTCATCCCGATCCAGGACGGCGCTTATGCAACCTCCCGGCCCAACTTGAGGATCCTACCCGATCCGCTGACCGACTACTCGGCGATCGGCTCCTGTGATTTCCCGATCAGCTCGGCCCCCACGGACCCGACCTTCGGCTACGCGAACGCGATCCGCCTCGGCAACGGGTTTGCCGCGCTCCATCCCTCGCTGAAATTCCTCGCGCCGGTGTACAACGCCGGCGACCTCGCGCTGGTCCATCGGGTCGGCTACCCGAAGCAATCGCGTTCCCACTTTGACTCGCAGAACTATTGGGAAACCGGCAACCCCAACAACAACCTGGTGAAGGACGGCATCCTGTACCGCACCATGGTGGAGTCCGGATTGGCCAACAGCAATCCCCTCACCGGCGTTTCGTTCCAATCCAGCCTCCCGCTGATCCTGCGCGGGTCGGCTGCGGCGATGACGAATCTCGGCGATCCGACCCGCTACAACCTGCTCGGCATCCCGAACACCACCGCCGGAAACACGAAAGCGG
>QHOP01000328.1 GCA_003219345.1 Verrucomicrobiota bacterium | reverse complement strand
AGCCCTCCCAGTTGATATCTGCGCCTGCCAACCAGAGTTTGCCGACGCTCTGCAGCATGATGTCGGTGTCCGACTCATTCTCGTAATGATGTCGAACGGAAGACAGCGCCACCGTGTCTCCGGCGCGCGCTTTATCAGGGTGCTGCAGGGCGAGCACGCTCAGGGTTCGGCCGGGACCCGACTCCAGGAGAACGGGATTCTTGAGCTGCCACAGTTCATGCAAGGCGTCGCTGAATCTGGCCGTGTGATTGGCGTGCATTGCCCAATAGGCTGGGTCTGTAGCTTCGCGTCCCGTGATCCACTTCCCGGAGACGTTGGATGTGTACCGAATTCTCGGCTCGTTCAACCGGACCTTGCTCACCTCGGCCTGAAATGCCTTCACGATCGGATCGAGCATTCTCGAGTGAAAGGCATGGGCATTCTGAACCTGGCGACAAATAACACTCCGTTCATTCAACATCCTCTCGAACTCAGCCACGGCAGCAACCGGACCCGCCACCACACACAAACCTGGACCGTTGATCAAAGAGATGGACAGATCTTCGGGAAGTGATTGAAGCAATTCCTCTTCTGGCAGCGTGACCCCAAGCATGGCTCCCTGAGGCAACTCATTGACCAGCCTGGCTCGCGTCGCGATCAGCCGCAACGCATCCTCCAGCGACAAAACCCCAGCCAGACACGCCGCCACGTATTCACCCATGCTGTGACCGACAATGGCGTCTGGAGTGATCCCCAACGATTGCCAAAGACGGGTCATGGCATATTCGATCGTGAACAGCGCCGGCTGGGCAAACAGCGTCTGGTTCAGATTCCCGGCGTCTTGATCTTCCGTGGCATCAGTTTTTCGACCGAGCATCTGCTTCAAGTCGATTCCTTTGGGTTTGCCCTTCTTCTTCCAACTTTGGCTGTTAGGATAAAGGATGTTCCGGATATCGGTCCCCAGATGCGACTCGAGAATTTGCGAGCATCGATCAATTTCCTGTTTGAAAACCGCCCACATTTCATAGAGATCGTGGCCCATACCCACGTAGTGATCGCCGATGCCGGGCAACAAAAGTATCACCGGGCGCCGTGCCGATTCGTCCGTCCGGCTGGAAAACACTCGCTTCGAGTCTTCCTGACCGAGGGCCGTGATGGCGTCCTGCCGGTCGGCACAGACCAGACACCGTCTGTGCGGAAGCGCCTTGCGTCCGATCTGCAAGGTGTAAGCCACGTCACTCATGTTTGCGGAGTCGTTACTGTTCAAGAACTCCCGTAAACGATGCGTGGCCTGGTCGAGAGCCGTTTCCGTCCTGGCCGACAGGATCAGCAAGTGAGGAGGACGGGCATCAGTCGACTCAGCCAGTTCCTGCGCTTCCTCGAGGACGACATGCGCGTTCGTTCCGCCCATGCCGGTGGACATCACTCCTGCTCGTCTGGGACTGTCGCTGGTCCATTCCCGCAGTTGCGTGTTTACGTAAAACGGGGAGCTCGGAAAATCGATTTCGGGATTGGCCTCGCTGAAGTGGAGACTCGGCGGAAGTTGTCGGTGCTCAAGGGCGAGGACGGTCTTTATGATGCCGGCGACTGCCGCCGCGGCGTCGAGGTGTCCTACATTGGTTTTTACCGAACCGATAGCGCAGTAGCCGGAACGCTGCGTGGAGGTGCGGAACGCTTTGGTCAGGGCCATGATCTCAATGGGATCCCCGACGGGCGTTCCCGAACCGTGGGCCTCGAGGTAGCTGATGCTGTCAGCTTCGACCCCGGCATTGGCCAGTGCCTCCACTACGGCGTCGGCCTGGCTGTTGACGCTGGGCGCCGTGTAACCGGCTTTTTCCGAACCATCATTATTGACGGCCGAGCCCTTGATCACGGCATGAATGATGTCGCCGTCTGAGAGGGCGTCCGCCAACCGTTTCAGCACCAGGATACCGCCGCCGCTGCCGAAAACGGTGCCATTGGCCTTGGCGTCAAACGCCCTGACGTGCCCGTCTGGAGAGACCACCCCACCACCGTCGTAGAAGTAGCCAGCCCGGTGAGGGACCCGCACCGAGATGGCCCCCGCCAGGGCCATATCCGTCTCTTCACTCAAAAGGCTTTGGCGGGCCAGGTGGACGGCGACCATGGAGGTCGAGCAGGCGGTTTGAACGGTTATGCTGGGCCCCCTCAAATTGAGCTTGTAGGAAATCCGGGTGCTGAGAAAATCTTTGTCGTTTCCGATGAGCGTAGGAATGTACTCCTCGGCCAGTCGACTGTTCAGCCCGACGTTCGAAAAATATGTGTTCAGGGCAGATCCGCTGAATACGCCGATGCGTCCTTGATAACGATCCGGGTCATAACCCGCACTCTCGAGCGCTTCATAAGCCAGCTCCAACAAAATGCGGTGCTGCGGATCCATGGTCCTGGCTTCCATCGGCGAGAAGCCGAAAAACCCGGCGTCAAAATGCCCAGGTTCATCCAGGATTGGCGCCGCCTTCACGTAGCTCGGTTGGTTCAGGTAAGATGCAGGCACGCCGGATTCCAGAATCTCCTGATCTGAAAACCGGGTAATCGACTCAACGCCTTCGGCCAGGTTATGCCAGAACTCGTCCAGGTTGCGCGCGCCTGGAAAGCGGCCGGACATCCCGACGATTGCGATATCAAACTCGTTATTCATCGGCGTTTATGAAGGACTCATCTGAATGACCGGTTCCGGCAATGCCTTGCGATCGGCTTTCCCGCTCGGTGTCAGAGGCATTTCATCGATTTTCTCAAAACGATTGGGGATCATGTAGTCCGGAAGGTGTTTTTTCAGGTAATGCTTCAGACCCTCAACCTCCAAGTCAGATTTACAGACCACGTAAGCGATAATGAGGATGATGTTTTCCGAGTACTTCTTGACCATCGCAACACAGTCGGTGATGCCCGGGTATTCCCTGATCGTGTTTTCAATCTCGCCCAGTTCGATCCGCAATCCACGTATCTTTACCTGGTGATCCTCCCGGCCTAGATACTCGATATTCCCGTCAGGCAGCCACCGGGCGACGTCTCCGGTTCGATATATTCTTTCACCGGGATTGACGGGATTGTCAGCGAACTTTTCATCGGTCAAGGCCGCGTTATTCAGGTAGCCTCTGGCCAGACCGATTCCAGCAATGCACAACTCTCCAGGCTCACCGATAGCCACCTGCTGGCCGTCTCTGATGACGTAAAGCCTGATGTTATGGATCGGGCGCCCGATTGGAATGTTTTCGAAATCATTGTGCGCGGGGCAATCGAAATAACTGACGTCGACCGTCGCCTCGGTGGGTCCGTAGAGGTTGGTCAGTCGGGCCCCGGTCCTGCTGCCCCAAACGTCATTGAACTTTCTGACATGACTGGGTGTCAGCGCTTCACCGCTCGCAAACACCCGCCGGACCGAAGCCAGGCTTGTCAGCACGCCAGCAGGCTTGCCATCCAAATACTCCAGAAACACGTTCAGCATGGATGGAACGAAGTGCATGACGCTGACGTGGTGTCTCTTGATGGTTTCCACAATGGCCAGCGGATTCCTTTCCCCGCCCGGCATCAAGAAGCAGAGTTTGGCGCCCTGCAGGGCCCACCAGAAAAGTTCCCACACCGAGACATCAAAGTAGTAGGGAGTTTTTTGTAGAACGACGTCGCTTTCATCGATCGGGTAGGTTTGCTGCATCCAGTGCAAGCGATTGACAAGGGAGCGGTGCTCGATCATCACTCCCTTGGGTTTGCCGGTCGATCCGGAAGTGTAAATCACATACGCCAGATCCTGCGGCTTGTTGAGGACGGCGGGATTCGATGTTGCGCCACGGTAAGTGTCCAGATCGTCAAGATTGATGATCAGCCCTCCCCAAACGATCCGGCTGGCTGTTTTGTTCTGTACCAACAGTACTTTGACCCCGCCATCCTTTAGCATGTAGTCGATGCGATCCGGCGGATTGTCCGGTGATACAGGCAGATAAGCCCCTCCGGCTTTTACGATCCCCAGGATGCCGATGATCATGGCGAAGGATCGTTCCACCATCACCGCAACGATGTGTCCTGGGCGAACACCCTCGGCCCTCAATAAATGCGCCAGTTGATTGACTTTGTCATTGAGCTGCGCGTAAGTAAGCGAGGGCACGCCGACAAATTTGTCATGGTCGCAGATGACGGCCGTTCCGATTGAGTGCCTGGCCACCTGCGCTTCGATCAATCCTTGCAGAGTGACGCTATCCGGAAACGGCGTCTCCGTGCGGTTGAATTGAACGATCCTCGCGAGATCGGCTTCCGTAGCGGTGCGTGGAGGGTCTAAGGCCATATGAAAATCAACCGGATCGAGTCACTTGCCGAACCGGCCGGCTTGATCGACAAAAATGTTCCCCAGGATGTCCTCGTGGATCTGAGTGGTGCATTCAATAATCTCCATGATCTTGGCATCGCGGTAATACCGGGAAACGGGGGACGATGCGTGGCAGCCTGAGGCCCCCCTGATCTGAACGGCGTCAGACGCGGCTCGCACGGCGGCTCTCGAAGTAAAATATTTGGCCATCAAGGTCTTTTCAAAGGCTTCCGGAAGATGTCCGTCTTCCGCGCGGCAGGCGTTATGGCATAATAAACTTCCTGCCTCCAAATCCGTGCCCATCCTGGCGATCAATGATCGGATCATCCCCATGTCGCCCAGAGTTTTGTCACCAATCTTTCGTGTGCCCGCGTAGGCGATGCTTTCTTCAAAACATCCTCGCAGAAGCCCCAATGCCGAGCAGGCCGTGCTGATTCTTCCGTAGTGCAAACCAACCGGCGCGACGTGTGACAGGGCGAAACCAGGTTTGCCCACGAGGTTGGCTGATGGCACTTCCACATCCTGGAAGTGAAGCTGGGCCAGGCCGGCCGCACGGAACCCCATCAAGTCGGAAATGGGTTCAACGTGAAGACCGGGAGTGTCTCTGGGCACTAAACACGCCGCCGGGCGCTGGTCGAGTTTTCCAAATACCAGAAACACTTCGGCGAATTGAGCGCAGCTTATCCATTTTTTGTGACCGTTCAGAAGAAGACAGTCACCTTTGGAATTCGGAGTGAATTCAGTGGTCAGGGATTGCAGGGCGCTACCGGCGTCCGGCTCCGTCAGCGCAAAGGCCCCGATCATCTCCCCCTTGGCCAGGGGAGGGAGCCATTTCCGCTTTTGCTCCGTCGTGCCCCATTTGAGCAGCACCATGGAAACCATCGACTGAACCGTCACGACATCGGTCAAAGCGGACGATCCTCTCCCGAGCGCCTCATTGAGCAAACCAAACGTGACCGTGTCCCAACCTTGTCCATCGTACTCCCGTGGCAGACTACAGCCCAGGTAACCGCGCTTTGCCAACGTTGCTATGACGGATTCAGGAAGTCTTTGCTCCCGATCCCACTGTTCGGCGAACGGTTCAACATCAAGCCTCACGAAGGACTTGAATTCCTCGTGCCTGCCCTTTTGCGCGTCAGTCAATAGCTGCTGCCCTCTGCTCTTATCCATTCGCGTGTCCGTTCTTTTGCAGGACAAAAGCCGTCATGGCGTTCAGCGACTTGAAATTCTCGATGTCCAAATCGTCCGTTCCCACTTCGATGGCAAAAGTCTTTTCGATGAAGGTCATCAATTGGACGGCAAACAAGGAATTGACGATTCCCGATTCAAACAGGTTGTCGTCATCATCCAATTTTGCGATGCTGATCGAGCTCAATATGAAACGCTTGACGGTTTCTCTGATTCCTTTTTCGTCTGTGGTTGTCATAGACTTCCCTGAATGTTACCTGCGCAGATACGGTACCTAAGGCTCGGAGCGCGCGGAGGATGAAGTTCGCGCATTCCGCAGCATGCGCGTCACGCCCAGGTGACCGACGCGAGTGGGGCGAAGGCCGTGAGCGAGCGACCATCGCGGTAACCTTTGCTTCTTATTCATAGAGAACATCCCTTAGCCTCATTTTCTTTCCTCCTCTTGAATGCAGTCCGCTGCGTCTGGTCACGTCGTCTCGGCCGCTGGATTAATTGCCCTCACCTCGCGCATCAAGCCTCAGGCCTCCGGATACACATGGAATCCTTTCCCGCTCTTCCGCCCCAAATGGCCGGCATACACCAACTTTCTCAGCAAGGGACAACAACGGTACTTCGGATCCTGAAAGCTTTCATAAAGAACATCGAGAGAACGCATCACCGTGTCCAACCCGATCAAGTCCGCCGTCTCCAACGGACCCATTTTGTGTCCGAAGCATTTCTTGAAGATCAGGTCGATCTTCTCGGCCGTCGCCACATTGTCCTGCAGGACAAAGGCGGCCTCGTTCATGAACAAATGGGAAATCCGGTTTGAAACAAAGCCGGGCAGGTCCTCGACAATGATGGCCTCCTTGTTGAGCAGGGAAAACAACTGCAGCAACGTGTCGACGGCCCGGTCCGAGGTGTGGAACCCGCGGATCACTTCGACGGTCGGCTTCAAATGGACCGGATTCATGAGGTGGATGCCCACCACATTCACCGCTTTCTCGAGCTTCTCATAGACCCGCTTCTTGATCTCCCAGTTCTCGGTGACGTTCTCGATGACGAAATCGCAGGAGGCAACATCCTTCAATTCCGTCGTCAAAACCAAGCGCTTTGAGGCATCTTCCCTGGACACCCGGGGCAAACTTTTTGAAAACAAGGCGGCAAAACGAATGTTCTTTAGAACTTCGGCTTCCGCCTTTTTCAAAATCTCCTCCGAGAGATCCACGGCCACCGCGTTGATCCCATGCAGAACCAGATCCGTGACGACCCCTGCCCCGATGTTGCCCGCTCCTACGACTCCGACATGCGTCAATTTCATTTACCGCTCTCTTTATTTAGCTTTTCCTGAACCATAGCATGCCCTCCTTCTCAGTCGCTCGCGATTGTTTCTCCAGTTTGAATCCATGCTGCCGCAAATTTTCAACCATTTCCCCGGCCTTTCCGTGATGATACTCAACTATGATTCGGCTTATTTTTGAGAAAGTGGATTTACTGGTACCCGCGATTATGTCGTACTCCGATCCCTCGCAATCCATTTTCAAAAGATGGACACAAGAGATGCTTTCTTTGCTGACGATATCATTCAAAGAGATGGTATTTACCAATTCATATTCATCCCTATCGATGTTGGCATTTTCGTATGCAATACGATTTTGAGGACTGGCAGCTTTGGGAATTGTTACCACCTCATTGGATTTAGAAGTGACCGCATAGTTATATGGAACAATTACTTTTTGTAAGTTATTCCCTCTTATATTTTCCAACATGCAATGATAAGCTTGAGGACTCGGTTCAAACGCGTACACTTTTTGTGCTCCACTGAACGCGGCATATGATGAAAACAATCCAATATTGGCTCCTATATCCACGACCACAGAATTGCTGTCGGTTGGGTAAACCCTCTCACAGAACACCTGAAATAAAACAACTATATCGAGGTTATGGCCGGAAAGTTTTAACTCCCTGCCATTTCTAAGATGAATGCATTTATCCGAGGGGCAAGTCTGATTGAAAAAGTGGTGTATGAGCGGAAGTGGTTTTTTAAACAGGAACAATGCTCTAACAACTTGTGGGCCGATGATAATTGTTTTTCGCAGGAATTCTTTCGGATGCAACAATGCTCTAACGATTTGTAGGCCCAATTCGCCTGCAAATCTTTGAATTGCTTCTCGCAGGAATTCTTTCGGATGCAAGTGTCTGCTGAATCCATTCATTTTGTGGGTTCGTTCATGCCTGTGCAAAAGCAGCATTCGCGATTTCTCAAACTAATCTCAATTAAGTTATCCGCTCTTCACGACGTGAATGTCCTCTTTTAGCTGTAATTGTCTGGTTCTTCGCCCAATCGTTTTATGCCTTCGTTGTTGACCACGTATTTCCGCAGCGCCGGCATTAGATGCGCCTTGGGGGCTGTACGCAGCCGCATTCAGTTTGGCGCCAAGGAGCCTTATCGTCGGGCATTCGAATAGAGTGACGATGGACAGGGTCTTTTTTAATTCCTTCTTGATCATGGCAATCACCTGGACGGCTCTGAGAGACGTTCCGCCCGCCTCAAAGAAGTTATCGTTCATCCCGATTCGCGGTCTGCCCAAAACCTTGCTCCAGATGTTCATAAGCGCCGTTTCCAGCCCGCTGCCCGGTGTAGCGTCCACCGCGGCCGGAAGCGGTTGCTCCCTGAGCCAGCGATACCAGATGCCAATCCCGGGCGGGGCGCGAGTTTTTCCGGGTTGACGTTTGCCGGCAGCTCGTGCCCGACCGGCGCCGATGCGTCTGGATCGTACTCCACGCTTGCCAGGCGTTCCGCTGGAAAGGTCCAGGCCGTACCGCCCCCGTTCCGATACTGATCGCCGAGGCTCGTGATGAACTCCCGTGCCGGCAAATTCTTGTCCGTTGGCAGATGCTTGAGTTCAACAAATCTTTTTCCTTCTTTGACTGCCCGCTGGCCGAGCCACGACACAAGCGCGTGTTCCACTCCCCGGCCCAATACCCGGCAGCTCAACAACAAGGTATCCATCTTGTAACGGTCGGCCTCCGTCTCATACATCACGACACCGACAAGCCCATAATCTCCAAATCGATCGACCACGCGAACCACCAGACAGTTGGCGCCTTCCCGCTTCAGGAAGTTTTTGATCTCATGTTCCGAGCGCCGGATGGTGGTGAGGTTGAATTGATTTGTTCTGAACGTCAGTTGTGAGACACGGCCGAGTTCGTCCTCCGTCGCCTCGGCAATCTCGACGCGAAGTTGAAGTCCTTTGACAAAATCCTTCAAGGAGAATGATTGCTCGCGGTACTGCTGCCTCTGCGCGTTTTCCCGATACATCCTGGTGCGGTTCTGATCCTCCCCGGTCGAACCTGTGTGATCGAAGGCCCAAATATGATTTAAAAACGAAGGGAACGATTCGGCGTTTCGCGGCAATTGCAGCGTCAAAACGCCGGGGCAGTTGATCCTGACATCCGCGCAATCAACCGGGTTGTCATCGATGAAGATGAAACTGTCCAGCCCAAGATTGAGCTCCTTCGCGAGCGATTTGATGTTGTTCGATTTGCTGTTCCAATTGATGCGCCACGAAACCAGGTGCTCGCGTTTCAGGAGCATATCGGTTCGTTGGTCGAAGACGGCCAGCGCATCGTTTTCATTGTTCTTGCTGCACAGACAGAGCAGCATGCCGGCGTTCATTTGACCGATCACGAATTCCTGCAACGCGCGGTAAGGCGCGGTCACTTCGATTCCCCACGGACCATCCTCACCGCAAACCCCTTTCCAGAGCGTGTTGTCGCAGTCCAGCACGATCACTTTGAACGGGTTTCGTTTCAGATTGAAAAGGGATCGGACGAGCGCTGTCCCGATCGCGGCGTAACACTCCGGTGTGTACGGGATATGACCCACATGATGACTGTGTGGATCGTAATAGTCGTTGACCGGATAGCGCCGCAACAGCGCCGCCGAACTGATGGTGTGAACATTCGCTATTCTGGCCGCTTCTGATAACAAGGACTCCTCGGCATCGTTCAGCGCCGCGTTCAGTTCCGCGTCGGCTTCCGCGGCCGGGGTCCTGGGACAGAAACAGAGGACCAAGGGCACCGTAGCCTGATTCATGAACGACCGCAGCGCCGCGCAAAACTCCCCGACGGTTCGTTGCAAACTGACAACGCTCTGGCCCGGTTGACCCGTTCCATTGAGGCAGTCCCCTCTCCCATTCTCCCTCTCCCCATCAGATGGGGAGAGGGATGGGGTGAGGGGTTGGCTGCCAGCCTCACCCCGGATTGCGTAAAGGTTAAACAACCCGGACTGCTCGAGCAGTTTTTCGTGTTCGACGGCGCAACG
>QHOP01000327.1 GCA_003219345.1 Verrucomicrobiota bacterium | reverse complement strand
TACACACATACATCAGCATGTGGCTGTAACGCATCGCCAACGCACCCCGGAAGGAGGCAATCCACGCTCTGCCAAAACATCTCAACCTCTCTCTCGAGAATGAGGACCGCCAGAAGCGTGCAACCAGAGGATGCTCACGCGTCAGGAACGCCTCCACTGCGTAGGGGAACAATTCCACCACTCGAAAGCCCTCCTTCATCAAGAGTGATGAAAACTCTTTTGGGCCGTAATAGAATTGGTGGAAGAACAATCCCTGGCTGATCGACGAGTCTTGGAGCCTGCCCAGGTATCGCTGCCGCAGAGGATTCAGGTGCGGCACCGAGATCAAGGCGACGCCACCATCCTGCAATACACGTCTTGCCTCGCGCAGCGCTGGGTCCGGGCCCTCCTCGAAATGCTCAACGACACCTAAGGAAACATAGCCGTTCAACGACTTGGCCGGCAGGTCAAGTTTTAGGATGTTTCCGGCGTGAATGGCCAAGTCTGGGTACTCACGGTTGAGGAAATCAACAACTTCGAGTTCATAATCCACACCGAACGCGCTGTATCCGCGGGCCTTGAGCGCAGCGACGAGATGCCCCGCGCCACAGCCTGCTTCAAGAATCCGCCCCGCCTTGGGGAGATGCTTGGAAAAAACTGATTCGAATTCACCAAACTCGCCTTGGGAACCGTTGTTAAGCAGTGCGTTTCTTTTTGCATCGGTCCAATAGTCTCTCCAATAATCCTCATGCCGCGCTACGTTATGAAAGAGCGCTAGCCGCCCGCGATATCGGACGAAGCGGGTCGTTGCTTTTGGTGCTAAGAGTCTCATGGCTAGTCACCGTGAGTGTCGAATGACTGTCGGCTCGGCATGAATCGAGCCGTGGCAAAGCGTTGGACCGAAGGGGTCACTTCAATTCTTCCCACCGCACAAGATGATTGGCCGGAATGTCCACTTTGGCGATGCGGCCGATCACTTCGTCGAGCTGTTTGGCCGGAATGCCCGTGCCGGGCCGTTTGGTCCAGACCATGTCCGGCGTGATGGATGTGCCGCGATCAATGGGCTTGAGCGACACGACGCTGCGATGGGCCCAGGTGCGGATGGGTCTTTCGAGCTCATGCACGGTCTTGCGATTGCCCAGCGCCTCCTCGACGCGCCGTACCGCGGTGACGAGTTGAGAAAGTTCGTACGGCTCGATGGACACGCTTTGGTCCGGGCCGGGCTGGCGACGGTCGAGAATGATGTGTTTTTCCAGCAGCTTGGCGCCCAAGGCGGCGGCGGCCACGCACGTCCAGATGTCGGGCGTGTGGTCCGAGTGCCCCACGACGAGATGGAATCGCTGTTCCAATTCACGGATGACGCCGAGATTCACGTCGGCGTGTCGAGCCGGGTATTCGGACGTGCAGTTCATCAGGATCAACTGATCGTTAATCGGGCGAAGCGTGTTGACGGTTTCTTCGATCTCGTGAAAGTCGCACATGCCGGTGGAAAGAATGACGGGTTTGCCGAAGCGAGCGATGACTTTCAAGGTGGGCAGGTCGGTCATTTCGCCCGAGCCGATCTTGAAGGCGCACACGCCCATCTCGTGGATTTCCTCGGCGGCTTTGCGGCTGAACGGCGTGCAAAGATAGATGACGCCCAGTTGCTCGCAATAGCGCTTGAGCTCGTAATGCTGATCGAGGTTCAGCGCGTAACGCTGCAGAAACTCATAGAGCGGCATATTGAAATTGGCGGACATGGGCACGCCATCCCGCAGCATCTCCTCGTCAGGCAAATGGTGCTGGAACTTGATCGCGTCGGCGCCACAGGCTTTGGCCTGGCAAACCATTTCCTTGGCGGTTTCCAGATTGCCGAGGTGATTGTCGCAGGCTTCCGCGATGATGAAACAAGGAGCGCTACCGCCAATGGGACGACCGTGGAGGGTGATGGTTTGTCGCATAAAAAAGAGGTTACCGTTGGTGCTGAGATGAAGCGGGTGCGATGTGATCTTCATCGAAAAGCACGTGATCGCGGTTAGGATGCCCGCTTCCCCCTGAAGTCGACCCTCTCCTTGGGAGGCGAAGTACCGGACGTCTTGCTTACTCCATCAGCGCGAAACACGTGAATCGCTTGGGGGCACGCGCTGGAGGGTTTACCTCAGCCACTTTCTGAATCTACCGTATTTCCTGGATCATTTTATCACAAACTACATTTGCATCGTAATAGGTCTCAAACGTTTTTCTCGCTTCCTCACCAATTCGGTACTGTATTTCAGGCTCATTTTTCACCCGCAAACATGCCCTTGCTATATCTGATGCATTATCGCCTAACAAAATATTCCTGTCATTTTCTACCTCAGGCATACCTGCCTGGTTAGCCGTATGGGCTACAACACAGCAACCATACGAGAAAGCTTCCGCTATCCGGGTACGAAAACCCAGGCGCAACGGGGTAGGGACCAGAACTACATCTGCAGTAAAGAACTCATCGGCAAGGTCATCTACGTATCCGCGGATTATTACACTGGAATGCTTTCTCAGAACGGCCTCCATGGTACCGGGCAAGCCGCTAAATTTTCCGATAATGTGAACCTCGTACTTGCCATTCCCAATAATTTCGTCAGCCGCTGGAAGAATTTTGTTTATCAGCCCTGCAAAACCGCTGAGAGTGGCAATACCCACAGGACTTCCAACCATTATTATCTTGAGTTTATTTATCTGCTTCCCGAGACTTGCTTTTTGCTTCTTAATTGCGAAATCTTTCCCCGAGTCTCTAACAGGTAGAGGAAGATAAGTCACTGATTTTACACCTTTCTCTTTTAGCCAAATGGCGTGGTTGTGGGCGTGGTTGATCACCTTATCACAGGATTTGAGAAGCATTAGGTGGTCACTTCTTAATCTCTGATAGGATAGCCATGCCGGTACATATTTTAAGAAGCGTCTCTTGCCTACTCCATATCGTAGATTGAAATTCAACCTTGCCATACGGGCTAGATGATCCAGGTCCACAGTGAAGCATAACCTATAAGGCCATGAACCAGGCAGAACCGCAGCGGCAAGTGAACGGACCGTGTAAAGCAATAGCAGATCTATTTTTAACTTTTCAGCAAGCGTTTTCAGCTTTTCGGAAAAATAAACTTCACTATATGACGCGGCGACCTTGGCGCCAAGTGAGTTTGTGGGAAAAACCAGTTCAGGATCGGGTGTTAGAATGTGATAATTAATGCCTTCTGCCACGAGTTTTGACAACAGATCATCCTGATCAAAGTCTGTTCCCCGACGCAGTATACACACCGCTATATCGTATCCGGCTTTACGAAAAGCCATCAAGACAGACCAGGTAACAAGTGTAGAACCCTGGAGGCCCGGGTACGGAATCAGGCCGGATGTAACTAATAGTACTTTTTTGATCATTTTGAACCGAAAGCCATTTCAGGCAATCACCACCGATCTACGAGTTTCGGCGATACTCTTGTCGAGATCGTTGCTGTGGTACCAACTCTTCATCAAAACTCCTACGACTGGTGTGACTTTCTTCACACGGTCCGCGCCGAGAAAGAACTCGATCACCTTGAGTTGAACGTGCTCGACCATACCGTCCACGTATTCCGGGGCGAACATGTGTTCGACCTGTGGCAGCAGGCCAGGACGTAGGAAGTGAGAGCGGTGTCGGCGCCCAGTTCGATGCCTCGGCCGACGAGCCCGGTGCCCAGTACGTGCTGCTCGCCCGGGGCGATTGTCGCACGCTTCCGCGATGATAAAGCATGAGGCGTCCGGCCCGACTTTACGGCCCGCTGCGGTGATATTACGTCATGACAAGGTGAGTTGTGTTTTATGGACTCAGGGTTTGCTGCCGGCGAAATAAAAGACGCCGGGATGCAAAATATCGCGACGGACACAAAACTCGTCAAAGAGCCGCAGAAAGGCCGCTGTGCGTTCAGTGCGTGCTTCATCTACGCCGCGCACGCCGCCCACCATGCGATGAAGGAACGAGTTGCCTTTGCGGAAGGCCAGTTCGGGGAAATTCGCCCGCAATGTGTCGAGCATGCGCTGAGCAAATGCGGAATTGTCATGCGGCGACTGCGGTCCTTCGTGGCGATCCCTTGCTTCCGTGTATTCCTGTAAACACGCTTGCACATACGCGTGCAGCGACGCCTCATCCTGGGGAACAGCCAGCTTGCGGTCGTGCCACGAGCCGCTAAGGGCCAGCACGATGCGGATCAGCGCAATGACCGCGCCGTCCGACTGCGCATACCAGTCGCGGGCAGGTTCGATGGCCACGATCCGCCCGCCGGGCACGAGCAGACTTTTGACTTTATCCAACACGATGTCTACGTCGCTGAAGTGATGTAGGGTCAGAAAGAAGCAGATTGCGTCGAAACGGGCCGGAGCCTCCCAAGTTTGAAAGTCGGCTTGTATGTAACGAACACTGCCAAAGTCTTGGAGGTAAGGATTCTCTCCGGCCAGTTGCTCAGCGACGTCCAACGCGGCGTGTGAAATGTCCAGGCCGGTCACATGGAAACCGCTGCGGGCCAATTCGAGCGACATTTGGCCCGCCCCGCAACCGACTTCCAGCACAGTGCCGCCCGGCTGGCCCAGGTGTGCCAACGCAAACCGGAAATACTCGCCAAAGACCATGTCCACAAAGGTGGGCCGACGCCAGGGATTGTTGTAGAACCAGTCGCAGGGCTGCGTGCGCCGCAAATCGGGGATGTGCCCGTGGCTCGCGCGCTCACGTATCCGCACGTCGAAGGCAGCGGCTTCACTCTGGAGTTCGATGGGTAGGCTCATATGCGATCAATCGTTTGGGCAAGATATTGGGCGCCGTAGTGGGCTGCCCGCTTGCATCGGGGTAGCACGTCAAATCCCAAGTCCCAGCGCGAACGCCTGTTCGCGCGTGAGAATGGTTGCGCTGAGAGTGGCAGGTCGCGCGAACAATTCCTTGGTCTTGGAGGCCGGCGAGGTAAACATGCAGTTATACATGATCCGATCATGCGTCCGCGCCAAGCCGCCTTTATGGTAGCCGCGTGTATCGGCGAAGATGATTGTGCCGGCATCGCCGAGCCCCTTGATCCATCGCTCTGGCGGCACGACGGCGGCCATTTGTTCGTCTTCGCTGCGTTTGGCTCTGTGATTGGTTTCGCGAAAGTACTCCGGTTCTTTGTGGATTCGACCTTTCAGGTGTGTGCCGGGGGCGTAAGTGAACGGCCCAGCGCCCTCGTCCACGTCGCTCAGATACACGAAGACTTTCAGGATCAGGTGGTCCTCGGGATCGCGATGCCAGAGCTGTGAGCACCGCGCCGGCGCCTGCGTGGCGAACGTGTGCCAAACGTTGTAAAACCGGAAATGCGTTAACATGCCGAAGTAGGCATTGGCCAATTGCAATAGTTCCCTTTGCAAGGCGAATCGGACCATGACGTCTTGCGGATCGAGCGTGGGCCGGTCACCGAGCAGGTTAAAGATAAACGTCTTGTGCTCAGCGACCCCTTCGGCATTCTTCCGCGCCTGGTCGAGCTCCTGAGCGAGCTTCTGCTCAATCCGTTCCACCTCTGTCTTCAACTCCTGATAGTAGGTGAAGTCGCTGAGCAGCTTTCTGGCGGTTGTGATCGCAATGCCGTCGCGATTCAGGTCCGTGAGCACGCGCCTGGCTTCGCCGCTGAGTGCCTTCGGCTTGACGCTGTATTTGATTAGCGGCGAGAGGTTGTCGATGTAGCGCCACTTAAATGGCGAATCGCGAAATGTGCGCGCGGCTTGTTTCACTCCGTGGGGCAGGAATTGAGTTATCATTTCTGGTTCCTTCGGTATTGGACTGATGTCACCATGTAATTCATGTATCCTGTCTTGCCGTTCATCCGCCCCTTGGCGCTGCAAGTTGGCTGATTTTGAAATCCGCCCAACGCAAGTCCTCCAGTGTATCCACGTCGAGGAAATACTCCCAAGCCGTGACGAGTGGGAGGGTTTTCCGGCCGTATAGGTTGCGCTGTTCGAGCACGGCTTGGATGCGGAAGGCGTAAACGAGCCCGCTTAGGATGTAAGCAGGCGGCTGCTCGCCGCGCAGACGGCGCGTTTGCATCGTTCGGCCGGCCACAAAGGGGCGCAGCACGCCATCGTCGATCACCAGCACTTCCTCGGGGTTGAAGCTGTGAGAAAGCTCACAGACGGACACCACGCTGTCGGCGTCGGAGCCGGCCAGAATGTTCAGTGCTTCGTCCACATGCTGGGGCGTGCGCAAGGGGGCGGTGGGTTCGAGCAGCACGCCGAATTCGGGCGTCGGCTTCACGTTCTGCACGGCCCATGTGAGCGCGTGGATCACCACGTCCAGTGTTGTCGTGTTGTCTTGCGACAATTCGGCCGGCCGCAGCCACGGAATTTCCACGCCCAGGACCCGTGCGGCTTGGGCGATCTCGTCGTCATCCGTGGAGACAATCACCTTTCCCACCTGGCGCGCGGTTTTGGCTGCATGCACCGCCCAGCCCAGCAACGAGCGCCCGCCCGCGACGGCCAGATTCTTTCGCGGAATCCGCTTCGAGCCGCCCCGCGCTGGAACGATGGCCACGGCATTC
>QHOP01000326.1:19057-39951 GCA_003219345.1 Verrucomicrobiota bacterium | reverse complement strand
GCGTGGCCGGTCATGATGGCCGTGATGGCTCCGGCCAAAGCGCGGCCTTCATCGGAATCGTAAGGCAGACCGTAGCTCATGATGAGCGAGCCGAGATTGGCGTAGCCGAGGCCCAGCGTGCGAAAAATGTGCGAGTTCTCCGCAATCCACTTCGTCGGATAGCTCGCGTTGTCCACGATGATTTCCTGCGCAGTGATGTAAATGCGCACAGCCGCTTTGAAACGTTCGACATCGAACGTGCCGTCATCGCGCTTGAACTTCATCAGGTTCAGCGAGGCCAGATTGCAGGCGGAGTTGTTGAGGAACACGTATTCGCTGCAAGGGTTGGTGGAATGAATCGGCTCGGTGCCTTTGCACGTGTGCCATTTCTGAATCGCGCCGTCGTATTGCATACCGGGATCGCCGCAAATCCACGTGCCTTCGGCCACTTTTTCGAGCAGCCTGCTGGCGTCCTTCTTTTGCAACGGCTCGCCGGTGGTCACGGAGCGCGTCCACCAGTCCCTGCCCTCGACGGCCGCTTGCATGAACTCGTCGCTGACGCGCACGGACAGGTTTTCGTTCTGATACATCACGCTGCCGTAGGCGTCGCCGTTGTAGGAACCATCGTAGCCCTGCCCCATGAGCGCCCAGGCCTTCTTCTCTTCCTTTTGCTTGCAGTCGATGAACTCCTCGATGTCGCCGTGCCAGTCGCGCAGGGTGTTCATTTTCGCCGCGCGCCGCGTTTTCCCGCCCGACTTTACGACATTGGCGACCTGGTCATAAACTTTCAGGAAGGACAACGGACCGCTGGGGCGACCGCCGCCGCTTAGCTTTTCTTTGCTCGATCGAATCGGCGAGAGGTCAGTGCCCGTGCCGGAGCCGTATTTGAACAGCATCGCCTCGCTGTGGGCCAGGCGCATGATGTCTTCCATGTTGTCCTCGACCGACTGGATGAAGCAGGCGCTTCCCTGTGGATATTCGTATTGTGTCGGAGCGCGTTCCGCTTCGCCGGTTTTGCGATTGTAGTACCAGTTGCCTTTGGCAGAGTTTTTGCCAACGCCGTATTGATGATAGAGGCCGACGTTGAACCAGACCGGTGAGTTGAACGCGCCGTATTGGTTCACGCAAAGCCAGGTCAATTCATCGCAAAACACCTCGCCGTCCGCCCGGCTGAAATAACCGTCCTTGACACCCCAATCCGCGATGGTGCGGCAGACGCGGTGAATGAGCTGCATCACCGACGTTTCGCGTTCGGGCGTGTTTTGTTCGCCGTAAAAATATTTTGAAACGACGACCTTGGTTGCGAGCACCGACCAGGATTTCGGGACTTCGACGTTTTCCTGCTTGAAAATCACCTTCCCGCTGTCATCGGTGATTTCGGCGGTGCGCTCGTCCCATTCGATCTGGTCGAATGGCTTGACGTTCGGGTTACTGAAAATGCGCTGGACACCTGGCGCCCGATTCGTTGAAGCGACGCCGGGCTGCCTGGCCCGGCGGCTGGAGGCCGAGGTGGATTGGCGGCGGATTCGGGCAGGAGCCGGGGACAAGAGTTCATCGCGTGCGTCTATCATGGCATTTCTAAGGTTAATGCTTTGTTTTTATTTCGCCCTTTGCCTTGCTCGCGACACCCTCAATGACGGGCCAGCAAAGGAGCAAAAACCGGTTCAAATTACGGCCATTGGTTTCACCGATGCCAAACCAGAACCCCATTTAGTTGGGCAGTGTGGTAAGCCTAGCCACTACTGATTGTGGCAGCAAGTAAAATTTTCAGAAAAGTTACAACAACCTTATTCGCCTATGATAAACGACCCAACCCCCTGGTTGGCTGGTGCTTTTTGCGGTTGTTCGCAGCAGCGAATAACCGCCGCCCGCCCGCCTCCTGCGGCTTTGGACAGCAGCGAGGGTCTTTACTCCGTCCGGGCGCCGCTCCGTTTCTTTCGGCGCCCCGCTGACGTCCTCCTGGTTTCAATCGTTTTCGGCCTCGGCCTGGGAACGAGTACCAGCGGACATCCTTCGTAGCCCAAAGCCCGGCGTAGTTCGCTCGCGAGATATTTCGTGTAAGCGTCGGAGAACAATTCGTCGCCGTTGACGAAAAGCAGGAACGTGGGCGGAGCTTGCTTGATTTGCGTCGCGTAAAAAAATTTCAACCGATGACCCTGTGAACTGACGGGCTGGCGTCGCTCGATAATATCGCGCAACGTGCGGTTCAAAATGGCGGTGGGGATTTTTTGTTGCAACTGGGCGGCTACGTAACGCACGGCTTCGAGCAAACGGTCGAGATGAAAGCCGGACCTGGCCGAGGTGAAAATCACCGGCGCGAAATCCAAAAAAAACAGATGCTCCTGGACCCATTGGCCGAATTCCGCCAGTGTGGTCATCGGCTTGGGGCCGGAAAGCTGCTCTTTTCTTCTGCGCCGCGCGATTTCTTCTTTGCGCGCCTTGCGCACGACCCCTTCGACCAGGTCCCATTTATTGACGACCAGGATGCAGCCCTTCTTTTCTTCCAGAATTTTGCCGCCGATTTTTTTATCCTGCTCCGTGATGCCGGCCTCGGCGTCGAGGACGAAAATGGCGATGTCGCAGCGCGCAATCGAATCTTCCGCCCGCTTGACGCTGAAGAATTCAATCGCGTCGCCAATCCGCCGCTTCTTACGGATGCCGGCGGTGTCGATGAGGACATATTGCTGCCGAAGACCGTCGGTTTCGACGGCGAACGGCACATCCACCGAATCGCGCGTCGTGCCGGGAATGGAACTGACGATGACCCGCTCGGATTGTGTGAGCGCGTTAATAAGCGACGATTTGCCGACGTTGGGGCGGCCCACGATGGCGAGTTTCAATGGCTGGTCAGTCGCCAGTTGTTGGTTGTCAGTTGCATCAGCCCGTCGAACCTCGACCACGGACAGCGGACTTCCGGCGAGTGGCCCGGTTGGTGGCAGGAGATCAACCGCAGTTTTCATCAAGGCTTCGATGCCTCGGTCGTGAATCGCGCTCACGGGAAAAATTTTGTCGAAACCAAGCCCGGCGAAATCCGCGGCGCCGACTTCGCCATTTGAGTTGTCTGCTTTGTTGGCGGCCACCAGCACCGGCTTGCCGCATTGGCGCAGCCGCCCGGCGACTTCGCCGTCCAGCGGCACCACGCCTTCGCGCACGTTGACAACGAGAATAATGACCTGGGCCGATTCCATCGCGATCTGCACCTGGTCGAGCGCGGCTCGCTGGATGTCGTCCGTTGCTTTCTCGCGGCGCAACAGCCCAATGCCGCCGGTGTCCACCAGCCCGACATTTGGCCGGCCAACGATGGCGATCAAGCCTGACATCCCACGAGGATGCCGGAGGGGAAAAGAACGTGAAAGTGAAAATCAGTTCGACCTGGCCAGGAAACTTCATACCCTTGGCGCAGATTGGTAATCTGCCGTATCGCGGAACGGTGTTCTGCGGGCCCTCGGCAAGGCGGAGCACTCGGGAACTTTTTGCACACTCCGCCGATTGCCGATCAGCGACCCAGCTTTATTCGAGGTTCGACATCCCCGGTGGTGGCACCTATCTTCCGCGCATGAACAATCATACGTTCGGGTTCACCAAGGAAGATCCGTGGCGCATTTTCCGCATCATGGCGGAGTTCGTCGATTCGTTTGAGACCCTTTCGCAAATCGGCCCGGCGGTCACGATCTTCGGTTCCGCTCGGACCTCCCGGAGCGACCCTTATTACGCGGCTGCCGTCGGGCTGGCGCGCGGGCTTGCCAAACATCATTTCGCCGTGATCACTGGCGGCGGACCGGGGATAATGGAAGCGGCGAACAAAGGCGCAACCGAAGCCAAAGGGAATTCCGTGGGCCTGAATATCGAACTGCCGCATGAACAAAAGGGAAATCGTTACGCCAATGTCCCGATTCACTTTCACTATTTCTTTTCACGCAAAGTCTGCTTCGTGAAATACAGCATGGGGTTTGTGTTCATGCCGGGCGGACTGGGCACACTCGACGAGTTCTTTGAAATCATCACGCTGGTGCAGACGGAGCGCATTCCGCGTTATCCGTTGATTCTTTTCGGCCGCAATTATTGGAAGGGACTGTTGCAATGGCTGAACACCGCGCTGGAAAAAAACAAGTTTGTCAGTCCGGGCGATCTCGACCTGGCCACCGTCACTGACGAAGTGCAGGAAGCGATCGATTTGATTGTCGATTACCAGCGCCGCGTCAGCCCGCCGGAGGCGCATCCGAAAGCGTTTGCCTGATTTACAATCCGCATGCACCAGATCACTCGCCTGCCAAACCAACTGACCATCGCCACCGCGGAGATGCCGCACATGGCGAGCGTCAGCGTCGGTTTGTGGGTCGGCGTGGGCGGACGCTACGAACCAGCGGCGCTGAACGGCGCGTCGCATTTCATCGAACACATGCTGTTTAAAGGGACCAGGAAACGGACGGCCAAAGAAATCTCCCAGGCGGTCGAGGGCACCGGCGGTTACCTGAACGCCTTTACCGGCGAGGAGAACACTTGCCTTTACTCGAAGGCGCGGCACGACCGTTTGGACGAACTGCTCGAAGTGCTGACCGATATGTTCCTGAACTCCAGGTTCACTCCGGTCGAGATCGAAAAGGAACGTGGCGTAATCAAGGAAGAGCTGGCGATGTATCTCGACCAGTCGCAGCACCACGTCCAGGAACTCCTCAACGAAACGCTCTGGCCGAACCATCCGCTGGGCAGGCCGCTGACCGGCACCGAGAAGACGCTCGAGGCCATGACCCGCGCCGACTTGTTGAATTTCTTGCGAACCGGTTATGTGACCAGTGCCACGCTGATATCAGCCGCGGGCAATCTGTCGCACAAAAGCGTCGTCCGGGCCGCCGCGGGTTTTACCCGGCGATTTCCCGCAGGCAAACGACCGGGGTTCGTCCCCGCCGACAACCGGCAGACCAAACCGCGCCTTCGTCTCTTCACTAAAGAGACGAAGCAAACCCAGCTCGCGCTCGGCATCCGCGCCTGTTCGCGCCACGACGAACGCCGCTTCGCTCTGCGCCTGCTCAACACGATCCTCGGCGAGAACATGAGTTCCCGGCTCTTTCAGGTCGTGCGCGAGGACCGCGGCCTGGCTTACAACATCTACAGCTCGCTCAGCTTCTTCGACGACACCGGGGACCTGGTGATTTCCGCCGGGCTTGACACGGAGAACCTGCCCAAAACGCTGAAGCTGATCCTGCGCGAACTGCGTCGCCTGGCTGAGGGGCCGCCCGCTGCGGCCGAACTGCGCCGCGCGCGCGACTATGTTATCGGCCAAATTGATCTGAGTCTGGAAAACACCGAGAGCCAGATGATGTGGCTGGGCGAACAACTCCTCGGCTACGGCAAAGTCATTCCCGCGCTCGAAGTCAAACGCCGCTTGACTCGGGTCACTGCGGGAGAAATTCGGGCGGTAGCCCGCGATTTTTTTCGACCGGAGCGACTGAATCTGGCGCTGGTAAGCCCGTTGAAATCTGAAAACGCGCCCGTAAAGTTGCTGAAATTCTGAGGAAACCAGAAACTCTGTCACTTGTCCTACGCCATCCTCCAGGTTGATGTCGCACCAACCGCTGACCAGCTCAAGCGCGCCGTCAAGTCGCTCAAAACGCTGACCGAAGCCGACGCCGTTAAGATGGCCGTGGAAGCGCGCGGCATTCTCCTCAAAAATCTTTCGCGGGAAGACTCTGCCGCACTGCAGCGCGCTTTGCAGAGCGAAGGCGTGCCGACAGAAATGATCGAAGCGAATCAACTGCCCAAATTGCCCGACGCTAAATTTGTGCGACGCATGGAACTCAGGCCGGAAGCGCTGTTGGTTTATGACCCGGTCGGGCGCGCCGTCCCGCTGCCGTGGCAACAGATCGCTCTGTTGTCTGCCGGAGCCGTCCGCCATTTTGACCTGAGCCAAACGCGCAGAGAAGAAACGGTGCGCAGCTACGACCCGATCCGTGGGTTCCACGCCAAAACGGTCACCGACGTGCGGCACAAAGTCGAAGATGACGCCAGGCTTCTCCTGGATATTTTCCTTACCGGCGGTGCGATGCGCTTCCAAATGGAAGCGGACACTTTCCCATTCAAGTATTGCTTCGATCGCCCGGACTTGAATCTGCCACAGAAGCTTGGCCTGCTTATTGAAATGTTCGCCCGAAACGCGCCCCATGCGATCATGAACCACGGCGCCATCGCGCTGCGCGAAGGCGCGCCCGGCAACGCGGCTTACGCCAGCAAAGCGGCGTTGTTCGATGAATCGACCTGGCTGCTGTGGCGGATGAGCCGGAAAGATCATGACCCTGGCAGCTTGCCCTCAAGTTCGGCATGAGATAACAAACAACCCGCGCGGGCCGCTCGCGCTCCCGGAATGCGCCCGTTGATTCATGAAATTGTCACGTCACACTCGCCGGAGTCGCTCGTGGAGCAACTGCAGGGCGGGCCGGGTGTGGTGCTTTTGCGGAGCGCGTTGTTCGATTCGCCGCAGTCGCGGTATTCGTTCGTCGCGGCACGACCCTTCCTCACCTTCCGCTCCTTTGGACCGCGGTGTGAAAGCGAATTCGCGGGCACCAAGCCGATGCCACGGAGCGCGGAGCATCGCTCCTCGCGAACCCTGACCGAAACTCGCGGAGCGATCCTCCGCGCTCCGAACACGGTCTTGCAGGTTCAATTCGGCAACCCCTGGCAGGTACTCGACAGCTTGATGGCCCGCTACGAACTGCTCGACGAGGTGGATTTGCCGTTCCCGTTGGGCGGCTGCTTTGGCTACTGGGGCTACGATTTGAAGAATTTCGTTGAGCCGAAGCTCGCGCGCCTGGCGGTCGACGATCTCGAACTGCCGGATTGCCACGTCGGCTTTTACGGCAGCCTCGTCGTCTTCGATCATCTCCTCGGCAAAACGTGGATTGTTTCCACCGGTTTGGACGCGGACGGCTGCCGCGATGACGAACGGGCGCAAAGGCAATCGGAATTCTGGCGCAGCTTGCTCGAGACGGATTCAGCCGCAGGCTTCAGCCTGCGACCGCCAGCGCCACTTGAAGGTTGCGGCCACGGCGAGGAGGCGCAGGTTGTTTCCAACTCTTCTCGCACTGATTTCATCGAGGCGGTCGAGCGCGCCCGGCGTTGCATCCACGCAGGCGACATCTATCAGGTCAACCTTTCGCAGCGCCTGGCCGCTTCATGTCCGCTTTCCGGTTGGCAACTTTTTCAGCGGCTCGCCGCCGTTTCGCCCGCGCCGTTCTCCGCCTACCTGGACTGCGGTGAATTTCAGATCGCGTCGTCGTCGCCGGAACTTTTTCTGCGTTTGAACGGGCCGCACATCCGGACGCGGCCCATCAAAGGCACTCGTCCGCGTTCGGCCGACCCGACGCGCGACGCCCAGCTCACGCGCGAACTTCAGACCAGCGCCAAGGAAATGGCTGAACTCGTGATGATTACCGACCTGTTGCGAAACGACCTGGGCAAGGTCTGCGAATACGGCTCCGTGCAGGTGCCCGAACTCGTCCGGCTGGAGCGTTATGCCCAGGTGCAGCACCTGGTTTCCACGGTCGAAGGCCGTTTGCGGTCGGGCATGACGCATTTCGCCGCGTTCGCCTCGTGTTTTCCCGGCGGCAGCATCACCGGCGCGCCGAAAATCCGCGCGATGGAAATCATCGACGAACTCGAACCGAACACGCGCGGGCCTTACACCGGCGCCCTGGGTTATCTTGGTTTCAATCGTGAAAGCCAGTTGAGTATTCTCATCCGCGCGGCCATTTTCAGAGAACGCACGGCTTATTTCCAGGTTGGCGCCGGCATCGTGGCGGATTCGGCTCCGGCAGCAGAGCACGAGGAGACGCTGGCGAAGGCACGCGGGTTTTTTGCAGCTTTGAATTTGCAATCCCAATCGGCGTATGCTTTTCTAACGACATAGGTCGGGACGACTTCCTGGTGTCCCAACGTCCGGGCTGGTGTGGCAACCCGCCCGCCCGCAAGTATGACTGTTTTAATCAACGGGCAGTTCATGTCGGAAGAACAGGCAGCGGTGCCCGTAACCGACCGCAGTTTTCTGTTTGGCGACGGCGTCTTCGAAACCATCCCCGTCTATAACAGCAAACCGTTCCGCTGGGCGCAACACCTCGAACGGCTGGCGCGCGGCGCGGACTTTCTCAAAATCCGCCTCGCCTTCGCGCCCAAGGAACTGCGTGTGCTCGCGAGCGAATTGATCGAACGGAACCAGATGCCCAACGCCGTGCTGCGCCTGACGCTCTCGCGCGGTCCGGGCGACCGGGGCTACTCGCCCACAGGCGCCGATGCGCCGTTGGTCGTGATGTCGTTGCATCCGAGGCAGGCGGTTGACCCGCAAAATCCGCCGGTGTGGCGCTTGAAAACGTCCTCTTACAAACTGCCGGCCAGCGATCCGTTGTCGTCATTCAAGACGAACAACAAACTGCTGCACGTGCTCGCGCGCGCCGAGGCCGAAGCCGCGGAAGCCGACGACGCGCTGATGATGAATACCAACGGTGAAGTGGCCGAAGCCTCCAGCGCCAACCTCTTCTGGATTTACCGCGACACCGTCTATACAACGCCGACCGGACGCGGCGCGTTGCCCGGAATCACGCGCGCCGTGGTTCTGGAATTGTGCCAGGCGCTCAACCTGCCCACGAACAAACGCGTCATCAAACCGGAATCGTTGCGCAAATCCGAAGGTATCTTCCTCAGCCTCAGTTCGCTCGGCATCGTGCCGGTTTGCGCGCTCGACGGGGAGTCCGTGCCAACCTCGCCCATCGTGGACAAAATTCTCGCCACGTATCACGAAGTCGTTCAGCGCGAGACCGGCTCGTGATTCGTAGCCGCCGACGTAAGGAGGCGGACCTGATCGGGTGAGAACCATCCCCCTCTTTGGCGATCCCTTTCCATGAACCGTCCCTTCGTCCTCGTCCTCGTTCTCGAACTCGTCCTCGACCGGCCAACTTGGTTTCGAGGACGAGGACGAGGACGAGAACGAGAACGATTGGGTTCATGGTCCCAATACGCGATTCTGGAATCGTGGAAGCTTCCCATGAACCGCACCCCCTCATCCCGTCCTTCTCCCCCCTACTCTTAATCGTAATCTTACTCCTGATCTCCAAGAACCTAAGCCGAGCAAGATTACGATTAGGATTAAGATTAGGAGCCTATCAGTGCGGTTCTCGGTGCCCGGGCGTAATTCAATGCCAGTGGGGAGCGAGGTGCGGGGGCCGCTGGCGGTTCAAGGGCGCCAGGCGCGTTCAAAGTTTGGGGAATTCTCTCCTGAAACCGGTGGCTACTGCGAGTGCGCGCCAGCCAGGACGAGCCCTTCAAATCGTCCCACTGGTTCGCCGGCGGCCCAGGCCAGTCCGCGCAGGGCGATGACGCGAAAGAGCGGGTCGTCGTGGGTCCACGTGTAATGGCCGACGATGCTGGCGAACACGCGACCTTTCCCTTTTTGAAACGTCCAAATCATCGGCCTGTCTTCGCCATCGATGCTGGCTGTCGCGAGCACTTCAACCCGGCCCGGATCGCCAATCATCGGCCAATACAGCTCGTCCAGAAAATGAATCTGCCGCAGCAAACCGCGGATGATGGGGTGGTTCGTTGGCGCGACGAATTTCAAATCGAACGGCGCGTGCAGGTATTTGGTGCGCTGCGGCTGCGAAGCCAATCCGATGCGCTCGGCCAGTTGCTCCGGGTCTTTGTCGGCGATGGTCGCCGAGTGGAACAGCACCAGTCCGCCGCCGCGCGCTAAAAACTCGTCCATCTGCCGGTAACGCTCCGCGGTCCAGTCGTGATTCCAATAGTAGAGAACGATGACGTCTGCGGTCTTAGACTGTTCCTGGTCCGGCCACTCCCAGGCGGGGACTGCGACGACGTTCGTAGCCGCCGACGTGAGGAGGCGGAGCCAGCTCTCTTGCCACGCCGGATAATCGTGCTGGCCCGGCCCGTGGTCCTGTTTCGAAGCGACGAGGACAATTTCCAATTTACGATTTTCGATTTTCGATTTTCGATTCTCCCCGGCGCTCAATGCCGCTTCAACCTCCGCGGCGCTGCGCTTCGGCGGCTCATTCAGCAAGAACGTCAGCAGGTCGCGCATTTGCTCATCCTTCAAACCGTCGACCAGGCCCGTGGGCATCAGTGAAACGGAGCTGACGCGCATCTCTTTCACCTCCGTCGGACGAAACTGCGTCTCTTTGCCGTCCACGCCGATCAACTGGATCGAGGCGTTATCCTGCGCGCGAATGAAGCCGGTCAGTTCATTGCCATCGTTCAAGCTGACGTTGTAAGCGACGTAATCCGGATTGATGGATGCGTTCGGGTCCTTGATATCACGGAGCACGCTCGCCGCGTCGCGTGAAACCAGGTTGCTCAAGTCCGGCCCGATCGCGCCGCCCTCGCTGCGAATCCGATGGCAGGTCGAGCATTTCAACTGGTCGCTGAAGAACAAACTTCGCCCGCGTTCGAAGTCGCCGCCGACAATCACGATTTTGGATTCGGTCGCTTCGAATCGAACTTTGTTCGTGGACACCCAACGAGGATACAAAGAAGAAAGTGGGAGGGGTCTTTCCAAAGATTCCGTCCCCCGTCTATAGCTGACGGCTGGAAGAAACCCTTTGTTCGTCGAATTCAGCAATACATAGGACCAACGATCAGCACTGCGAACGTCAACTTCGTCAACAAAACCAGGTCCTTTCAGTTTCGGTCGAATTCTATTAGTTATCCCAACAACCACCCCTGAGAACCGGATTTCAGATTTGAAGGTGAGTCGGGAAGCGTCTTCCGGCAAACGCAGCCAGAATTGTGAAGCCGCCCAGATAACCCGCCACAATACCCGCATCAGCATGCGGAAACCAAACGTCGTATTTTTTTGGAAATGTCACCTCTTTATTTTGAACTAGGTCCAGAAATTCCCGCGCAGGAGACTCCTGCAAGTGGTCAAGTCCAGTAAAAAATCTCGCTCCTGCTCCGCTCAAATCATAATCCACATCCACCGTCTCACCCGCTCCCATTTTCCCCTGCCCCTTCACTCCTGGAATCGTCAGCGCGTACGTCACGGCTTGCGGATGCGGCTCGGTAGTGAGCACCAGCGTTTGATTGTCATGGTCCGTTTTCGCCGCGAGGATTTTGATTTTTCCGCGGGGCGCGGCTTCCTGCTGTTTCACGACTTGGTACGGCGGCTTGAGAACTTCATAGCGGTCGGCGGCGCGGACGTATTCGCCGAACTCGATTGTCGGTGGGAGGGACGGCGTGTCGCCATGCCCGGAGTCAGGGTCGGCAACATGCCGACCCTCCCGAGTAAACGAATTCGTCACACTCGGGTCGAGGGGCTTGTCGAACGCGACGCGAACTTCCGTCGGCGCAGCCGTCCACGCGATGACCGGCTGCGGCGCCTTCGGGTCGGTGTAGGAAATTTTGAAAATCTTGCCTTCGCCCTTTGGTCCCGTGCCCCAATCGGGCAGACCGCTGTGGCAACAGACATAAAGATCGCCCTTCGGAGAAATCGCGAGGTCGAGCGTCAACATGCTCAGACGTGCGATCAAGAATTCCTTGCCGACGTAGCCGTGCGGCGTTTTGACGAGGCGCACGCGCCAGATTTTGCCGCGCGATTCGCCCGCCACAAACGCGTCGCCTTCCCACCATTTCGGACCGAACAAACCTTGGGCGGGAGAAGCGGGAAGAGGCGCGTTAAACCGTTGAAGCGTTGAAGCATTGAAGCGATCGTTGTCGGAGCGGTACCGACCGGCCGATGTAACGGTTGAACGTTTCAACGATTCAACGTTGAGCGAAGAGTGCGGTTCATTGAAAACCAGACCGCAGGTTGATTCGTGTTGCGGACCGAAGGCGACGACCGGCGGTTCGCTGATCAAATTCGGCAGCCATTTCTCGTGGCGCGGCGGAAAACCGTAATTACGTCCGGGGATGATCTGGTTCAACTCGTCGAGCGGATTGCCGTTGGGCATCCACGTTTCGCCTTCCTGATCGGTGTTGAATAGATCGCCGGCCTTGTTGAACGCCAGCGCGAACGGAACGCGGATTCCGGTCGCGATCGTTTCGAGCTTCTTCGTTTTGGGCGACCATTTTTGGATCGTGCCGCGAGCAGAATTGACGTCGTAAAGCGAAACTTGTTCATCGGGATCACCTCCCTTGTCGCCGCGCGCCTCCAGCCAGGCTCGTTCATCCGGTTTCAAATCCTTTCGCTTCCTCAGGCGATAAGCGTTCGAGTAATCCGCCACCAGTAAGCCGAAATAAACGTTCCCCTCTATGTCGAGCGTCACCGCTGTCGCATCCACCCCACCGGACCCAACATCCGTCGCCGGCCAGCCGCCGGCGATGATTTCCTCGGTGTCCGCCTTGCCGTCGCCATCGGTATCGCGCAGCAGTGAAACCTTTCCATGCGACGAAATATAAAGCCCGTCTGTGGACCACGCCATGCCGACGGGCACAGTAATGGTCGGCTTGTCCCAGAACAGCTCCGCAGTGTTTTCGAGACCGTCGCCGTCCGAATCGCGGAGCAACCAGACCCGACCGTCGTAACCGAGCGCGGTCAGTCGTCCATCCGGCGCGAAGCGAAGATTGTTGATGTTGGGAAGCCTGACCGACAGTTCGCGCACGGTGAAGCCGGGCACGAGCATGTGAATGATCGGTTCACCGGCAATGATCGCCGGGTTGAGCAGAGCGGACAGGATCCAAACCTGGGCGAAGGACGGAAGGCGCACGCTTCAGGATAAATCACAAGCTGATTGAAAATGCGAGAGAAGACTTTTGAGCCAGGTCGCCCGATCAGAACAAGTTTGTCACGTGGTGATGTCGTTCAGACACGGACCCCCCCCCCCACCTCGCGCTATGGGGTAACGACCTCCCGGCCAAATGGGGTAAACACCTTATTTTACTGGGTCAGCAGATTTAGTCCAATGGTGGTAACAGCAAAAAATGACAGACGTCGCATGAACTATGCCTTTTGGGCGCCTGCTATCGCACAAACCTCCCGCCGACGGCGGGCGTTGACCTCTTGTCTCAATCGAAACATGCAACATTTAACCAGCTTCAAACCGGTCTTCGCGAGTCTGGCGATGATTTGCAGCCTGCAACTGGCTCCGGCTCAAACCATCAGCACCAATATGATGGCTCCGCCCGGGTTCGTTAATATGAATGTCCCAGGGATGAAAATGTACATAGTTCAAGGAAACTCCGGCCTTCCCATGGACCAGGTGCATCGCGCGGAAGCGCTCATCTCGGGAAAAGCGATCGATCCAATGACCGGGCAGCCGTTCGCAGCCGCGAATGCTGCCACCCCCGACCCCGCCGATGGTGACTTCATCTACAATATTGGCCGCTACATCAATCTGCACGAACAAGGCGCCAATGGAAGCGGCGCGAACGCAGCCGATAACTTCTCCATCTACGACACGCCGCCCATGGACATTCCAGATGACCCGGAACCTGGAATTCCAGGCGGCGGGGATTACTTCGCTGCGGAATTCACCGGGTTCCTTCAACTGCCGGCAGGCACGGTCCGCTTCGGTGTGAACAGTGATGACGGTTTCAGGTTGACCATCGGCAGCGGGGTGAATCGCGTCCCAAGCGCCGTCCAACTCATCAGTCTGGACACAACCCGTGGGTTTGGCAACACCGAGGCCAACATCACCGTGACACAGGCGGGATTGTATCCATTCCGCCTGCTGTGGTGGGAAAACACCGGTGCCAATTCGGGAATCGAATTCTACACATTTGCGCCCGGCACCACTTCCGGCAATCGGTATCTGGTGAACGATACGAACCAGGCCAACTCCATCAAAGCCTTCCGCGAAACTACGGCAAGCCCGCCTCTGATTACCTTCGCCACTCCTTCCAGTACGACCTGGATCGATCCGTCCGGAAGCGGGTCCGTTGTCCCGCCGGCACCGTTCATGCGCGTCGAGATAACCGACGGGGCGACCACGCTTGCTACCAATTCCATCACGTTCTCACTCGACGAGACAAATCTGACGGGCGCGGTCACGAAATCCGGCGCCGTGACGAGCATCTCAGTCCTGGCGCCCCTCCTTAGCGCTGCCGTACACACCAACAGACTGGCTTACACCGACACGGCCGGAAACTCTTACACCAGCTTTTGGACGTTCACTGTCCCCGCTTACTCCACCATCCCCCCCACGTATGCCCTCGCCTCAGTCGATCCAACCAAGCCCGGCTTCAAAGCCAAGATCCACCAGATTGGTGCGGCTCGGAACCCCTCCACCGGACTGGCTCCAAACGCCGAGCGACAGATCGCCAACGGATATATTGATCCGACGACCGGCCAGCCTTACGCAAACACAATCAGGCCGCAGTGGACGCACGCCGATGGGACAACCGTGGACCCGATTGGCGCTGATGGTTTGTTCGTCATGCCGCGGGTAATCAACCTGGACGATGACGCTGGCGTCGGCACCGCGGGCGGCAACTTCTCGGTGAACAGCGTTCCTGCGGTTCCCGACGACACCGTGCCGGGCATTCCTGGAAACAGCGCGTTCCCGAGTGACTACTATGTCGCATCGTTCGAGACCATTCTGGATTTGAAGGCAGGCGCGTACCGCTTCGGCGTGAACAGCGGCGACGGGTTCAGGCTTTCGGCGGGACGCGGGCCCGGAGACGTGGTCGGCGTGCAACTCGGCACTGCGGGTGATCGAGCGATGGCAGATACCTACGCGGACTTCGTGGTGGGAAAGGACGGCCTCTACCCGTTTCGTCTGATGTACTGGGACTCAACCCGCGCCAATGCCGGAGTCGAGTTCTTCGTGGTGGACCTTGCAACCGGAACCAATCCTTTCATTTCCAGGGTGCTGCCGACGGTCAACTACGGTTACGCGTTCGCGGATGACGACGTGGTTATCGATATCAAAGACGGGATGCTTCCGCTCAACGCCGATTCAGCCGCTTTGACCATCAACGGAGTGACTCAGACCATCACGGCGGGCAAGACGAACAACGTCACGACGATCCGTCGGGCAGGCTCGCTATCGAAGCTGCTGTTTTCCGGGGCCAACACGAACACGCTGATCTATAGCTTTACCGAAGGCGGGAACACTGTGACCGCCACGAACACCTGGATCTTCACGGTGCCGAGGTACATCCGGCCCATTCCTCCCGCCAACAAAGTGCTGGCCACTGATGTCAGCGGTTCCGGTTTCCATGTCCGTGCGCGGCAGATCGACCGTTCCGGCGATGCAAGCCAGGGCAACGGCGGTCGCCATAGCGGCAACAATATGCCCGGGCCGGAGATCGAATTGGCGGATGGTTACATCAACCCGACCAACAACCAGCCGTACCCGAACCTGCTCGACCCCTCGCTGGCGAATTCGGACGGAAGTTATGACCTAACCAACACGTCCAGCTCAACCGCAGTCCTCAACTTCAACCACAGCACAACCACCGGCCAGGCTGCGAATGGCGGCATTTTCAACGGCGACATGAATCTTCCCGGCATGCCCGGTACCGGCACCTCGAATCTCGGGCTGGACAATACGGTGCATGAATTCACTACCTACTTGAATCTCAAGGCTGGAGACTATCTCTTCGGCTTGAATGTGGACGACGGGTGGACGTGTATTTCCGCGCCGAACCCTCGAGATACGCTGGGCACACTGCTCGGTTTCCGCGATGCCCCGGGCGGCCAGAACGGAAATCCGGCAAACAATCCAAACGCAGCCTTCAATGTCATTGTGCCTGAGGACGGAATTTATCCGTTCCGCATCCTCTTCTGGGAAGGCGGCGGCGGGGTCAACACGGAGTTCTTCAATATTGACAGGAACACCGGAACACAAGTCCTGGTTAACGACACAACTGGAGCTTTTCCTTCGGTGGTGAACAATGGTGGTAATCTGATTTCGCCAATCACGGCCTACAACACCTACACCGGCCCGACTCGGCCCTGGGTGAAATTTTCGGTCTATCCCATGCCGTACATCGGCACGATCCAGCCCCAGACGACTACGGGCGGCAACGTTTCGCTGTGGCAAAACCGAAATCAGCAAAGCGGGCCGGGTCCCATCCAGGTCAAACTGGGTCTTCTGAACGGCAGTTGGAACTCCGGCGAGGTCGCCAACTCGTCAACCGCCCAACGGCCATTTGGCGACGCGGTCGGCGCGGTTGTGGCAGACCTGGGAACCGGCTCGGTGGGCATGGTGCTCGATGGCGTCAACGTGACTCCGGCACTAACGGACATTCCCAATTCGACCGATAAACTGGTGCTCTACACACCGCCGACCCCATTGTCGTCCAGTTCGAACCATGTAGCCGGCCTGGTGTATGCCAACACGACGAACTATTGGATATTCTCGGTGATTACCAATGTGAGCGTTGCGACCGGTGTGGCACTGCCGTCCAGCCAGGCGGACCCGAACGCGGGCGGTTTCCATGTTAAGGTCGTTCAATCCACAACTGCCCGGCCTGGGACGCTGCCTAATAGCGCGACCAACGCCGAGGCGCAATTGGCAGGCTCGATCCCCAGTGTGGCAATACCAGGTCCCAACCCGGATGGCAGTTACACCATCACCAACATCATCAACTGGAGTTCGCGAAAGGTCCCCGGCCAATCCGGAGCTGAAATCGGAAACTTCCAAACGATCCTGACTGGAACCGCGGACGATCCAATTCCCGGACTTCCGGGCACAGGCTTAACCGGCGCAGCGGGAATACAAAACGTGGCTGCCGAAATCTTCGCCTACCTCGACTTGCCTGCGGGTTATCAGAAGTTCGGCGTCAACGGCGACGACGGATGGGCGGTCAAGATTGGCACCCCTGGCGTAACCAACGGGACCGTCCTGTTCACGATTGATCGTGGAGCGGGTGCGCAGGACATTCCCTTCGCCTTCATCACACCGGAGGCGGGTCTGTATCCGATCCGACTCGTCTGGTATCAAGGCACTGGCGACGGCAACCTGGAGTTCTTCACCTACGGCCCGAACAACACGAAGGTGCCCGTCAACGACCGCACCAATCCGAACGCAGTCAAGGCGTATTACCACGTCATCACAGCCGCGCAGATACAAATCACAAACGTCAGTATTGCCGGCGGCATGGTCACCGTGACCTGGACCGGGGGCGGAACGCTGTATTCCACCACCAGCCTGAATCCGGGAACAACCTGGACGTCCACCGGCGACAACGACGGCTCGTACACGACCGGCGTCGGCACAGGGAACCTGTTCTTCCGCGCGCAGCAGTAGAGCGTGTGACCTCCGAAGAGGCCGGATTACCCCCGCCTCTTTCTTGGTAGTGGGCTGCTTTGGCGGGGCGAGACTACCGGCGAGCCACGATGGAACCGAAAACTCCTGGATTCTCCGGCTCGCGGACCCTTTGGGGAGGATTTCCTGGAAAAATTTCGCGCATTGAACCGCTGAACCGTAGCAGCCGACGTGAGGCTCATTACTCCAAATCCGAAATCCGAAATCCGAAATCGATGAGAGCCTCCTCACGTCGGTTGCTACGAGGTTCCTGGAGAGCGAACACCTCCATTTTTTGGAAGTGAGTTGCGACCATGAACCCACCCCCAACCTCTCCGGAGGAGGGGAGCCAATGTCGGGCACGCTTGCCGAGTTCCCCTCCTGGGAGGGGCCAGAGGTGGGTCGGTTCATGGGTAGGGAACACCTCCGAAATCCGGACGTGAATCGAAGCCATGAACCCACCCCCAACCCCTCCGGAGGAGGGGAGTCAATGTCGAGGCACGCTTGCGAGTTCCCCTCCTGGGAGGGGCCAGGGGTGGGTCGGTTCATGGGTAGCTTCCAATCCCAAAAATCGGGAGCGCATCGGGACCATGAACGGTGGGGCGAGACTCCGTCGAGTCCTGATCTCCAATGGATAGAAAATTGGGGCTCGACGGAGTCTCGCCGCACCCGGTTCATGCGCGAATTTTCATTCCGGGGAAATCTCTCCCTGAACCACCCCTCTCCCGGCCTTCAGCAAATCATTGGAATCATGGACCGCGACTTTTCAGCGACTCAATCGTCTCGCGATGCTGTTGGGCGAGCTTGTTTCGGGGATCAAGCCGCAACGTTTCGCGAAATTGAACCAACGCGTCATCCAGGCGGCCTTGTTTTGCCAAAGCCACGCCGAGGTTCAGATGTCCGAGCGCATAATTGGGCTGGAGGCGGACGACCTCGGCAAATTGTTCCCGCGCCTCCGCAATTTTATCCTGGAGCGCCAATTCAACACCCAGGAAGTATCGGGCTTCCCAATAGTCGGGACGCAATTGCACCGCTTCGCGCAGCTTGTCAAGCGCCTCGGGGCGCCGGTTGAGCGCGCCAAGGGCATCCGCGGTGTGAACACAAATGCGCGCGTCGGTGGGTTGCAGTTTGGCTGCTTTCTCAAAAAGCAGCAGCGCCTCGTTCGCCTTTCGCTGCTTGAGCAGCAGTTGGCCTTTTTCATCCAACGCATCCGCAAAGTCGGGCCGGATTTCGATGGTGCGCGAGAGGTACTGAAGTGCCTCGTCCGTTTTGCCTTCGCGCGCGAGCAGTTTTCCGGCAAAATAATAAGGGGCCGGCTCAAAAGGCAGCAGGTCCCGAACGCGCTGCCATTCGGCGATTGAACCAGGCACATCACCGGTTTCCTCCAAAAACCTGGCGAAATCCCCGCGCAGATAGAAATCATCGGGATCGGCTGTCAGCGCGCTCTGATAAATGGCGCGCGCAGCCTTCACTGCCTCGGCCGTCCGATCAGCCCGGATACTGGCGAGCTTCTCTCGCAGCACGGCAAGTTGTTCGGAGTGGTTCATCTGATTGACGAACGGCGCCTCGGACAGCCGGCGCAAAACGGCGTCATAGACCCGGCGCCGATCCCAGTCCGTCAACGCCAGACGGCGCGCGCACACTTCAAGTGACGCCCACTCCCCCTTCGCCGCGTCAGCAATCGATTCCGGCAACAACCGCAACACCTGATCAGCCACGGTTCGCCCCAGGAGGTAATTGCCCTCGAAGTTGAGATGGACGTGCTCGAAGAAAAACTCATTCCCGGGGATTCCTTGCGGGCTCTTCTCCGCCAACGCTGACACGTCCGCCAGATAAACACGGCGCCCGGCGTGCTTGATCGCGGTCTCTTTGAGGATTCGGTTGAGGCGCGTATCGGCGCGAAACGGCAGCGCGTCCAGGTCCCGCGCCAGCTCAAAATGGCAGCGTGACTCCGTATTGCCTTCGCAAAGTCGCCCGCGAGTTCCGCCTCCACTCCTCCGTCATAAAACTTTTGCCAGTCCGCCAGCCGGCTTCCCCTGAGACCGGATGAATGCCGCGACGCGAAAGGAGCGCAGTCTTTCAGGTTGCTGGCAACGGTGCTGAGGACCACTTTGACGCCGGCGGGCTCGGCGACCCGCAGGATGTCCTCAAGATTCCTTTGGAAATGCTCATAGACGCGCTGCTTGCGCGGATCATCCGGCCCGACTTGATGATCGAGAAACATCTTCATTCCTCCCCAGGAGGGCTGCCGGGATGATTCCGCTCCGAAACTCCGAAGCAGCGCGTCAAGCAACTGTCCGATCTTCGTGGCTTTAAGCGCGAGGGCGAAACGGACAAAACCAAGCCTGGGCGCCTGCGGGCCGAATACTGTGCCGGCGCCAAACGGTCCAACGAATTCGTTGTTGCCCATATAGATGATCCACACATCGCCTTCGCGTCGGGCGCAGTCGCGCGCAATGGGCAGGATCACATGGGAATTGATGGCTGTCATGGCGGTGCAAACCACTTCGAAGCGCGTGCCGGGGAATCGCTCGTTAAGGAGCACCTGCAAGAATCGTCCGAATCCGAAGGCGGGTTCGGGATCGCCCAGGGCAGCCGATTCTCCGAGAATAAAAAGGCGGTACGTGTGGTTGGTTTTCCCGGCCGGCATCACCAACGGCGAAGGGCTGCGGGCCAACGCCGGTGGAAAAAACCGCAGGCCAAATTTGTCGTTCTCAACGTACACGGCGCGGCCGTTGATGCGTGTTTTCAGAAAGAAGTTCGTTGGATAGCCAAAACCCGCGAGGCGCAGCACCGCTTCCAGAACCGCCAACACCAGCAAGGGAACCAAAAGGCTGCTTCCAAGGCGGAACGCCCATTTGCGGCGACGTGAAAGCGTCGGATTTGTCCCTGGGGCTGCCGCGCTCATGGAGGGATTCCGGCCGGGCTTATTGGTTTTGGACACGCACGGGATTTATCACTTTGTGGCGCTCGAAAAACAAAAAGAAAATTCTCGTCGGCCGGAATTCGGCGGATTGCGCCTATCGTCCAAAATCGGTTGCCTCAGATTGTTATTTTTTTGTTGCCAAATTCGGAATCGGGTGTCTTTAGTGACTTCTTGTAGCTGAGATAGCTCTGATGTGAGAAGAGTCTGCTGGAACAAGCCTACCGTAAACGCCAGGGGGCGGCGAAATCGGGACGCAAAAGAAACCAACAATCAGGACAACATTATGCGCAACATCCACTTCAAAATCTTTGCCCTTGGGCTGCTGCTCATTACAACTTCGACGCGAGCCGCAACGAACTTCCTGGACTTCAACACAAACCCAGGCAACACCCTCTACGAAGGGTTTAGTGCCGCTGATGACGGGACACCTGTCGTTCTGTGGCGCGCGAGCGGCGGTGTCACCGGCGGTTACCTTGGCATCACCGATTCCCACAACGGCCAGCGCTCTGCCTTGGTGTTTCACGATCTGGAAAACGGACTGATCGTCAAGTCCTTCAGCTTCGAATGCGACGTGCGGATTGGCGGCGGCACGCATTCCGCGGCGGACGGCTTCAGCATCAACTACTGCAGTACGAACGACCCGGTGGTGGTCGCTGCGGACGCCGGCAACAATCCGGGCTTCCTGTTCGCGGGCACCGACGGTGAGCCCGCGCCCAGCGCGTTGGCGGAGGAAGGCACGCAGACCGGTCTGGCGATCGGCTTTGACCAATGGCAGAGCGGCGCGCTGAATGGCGGCACCTATTGGG
>QHOP01000326.1:12622-19027 GCA_003219345.1 Verrucomicrobiota bacterium | reverse complement strand
CTGGCAACCTCCCGTATGTGGATGATACACCGTGCTGCGGCAACGGCGCGGTTGCGCCGGAAATGGACGTGGCCACGAACGATGTTCTTTACCCTAATTCCCTGCAAACCGGCGCGCGAAATACCAACGAGTATAACGGCACTGGCATCTCAGTGGCCGACACGCAGCAGCCCGCCTACGGGGATCCGGATTACGATCTCTGGATGACGAACCTGGTCTGGGAGCATTTCAAAGCGGAATTGACCGATGACGGCCATGTTAAGATCACTTACAAAAACCAGGAATTGACGCCGCCCGGCGGACTGGCGACCACGTTTGCGCCGCGGCCTGGCCGGATCGTCTTTGCCGGACGCACCGGCGGCTCCCGCTCAGTTATGCAAGTGGACAATCTCAGACTGGTGACCCAGGCATTTACCTCCGTAGCGCCATTGGCCTTCGCGGGTAACGCCGCCGGATTCACTCTGCAACTTCAGGACCAGGGGACCACCACGCTGGATGCCAGTTCAGTTACGCTCACTAACAATGGGGTGGCTATTGCCTCAAGCAGCGTAACGCTGACTAAAATCGGAGCCATAACCTATGCCCATTACGCCGCCTCGCCCTTGCTGGCAGTGGGTTCGACCAACGTCGTAGGCTTCGGCTACAAGGATAACTTTGGCATTACGACCACCGGCACGCGCACCTTTACCGTCGGGCCGTACAGCACCATCCCGCCTTCATACGCCACCACCGGGGCTGTCACTTCGGGTTCCGGCTTCAATGTTTTCGTCCATCAGATTCCGGTTTCGCGCGGCCCTGGTGACCCCAACACGGTCGCCAACGCGGAGCGGCAGCTTGCCAATGGCTTCATTGATCCGGGCACTGGCCAGCCTTACCTCAACCAGGCTCCGGCCGGAACCGGACCGGGAGGAACGTATCCACTGACTGTGATCAACTGGGACATTGATCCGGCATCCGATGGAGCGGGGGCGGACATCGGAAATTTCCGCGGCACCAATTCGTTCCCACAGGATGTGGCTGATGATGCCATACCCGGGATCCTTCCTGGCCCTGACCCAGGGGCTAATCCAGATATAACCAAAGAATGGATCGCCGTGCGTACGGTGGCTTACCTGGATCTGCCGGCAGGCTTCTATACTCTTGGTGTGAACAGCGATGACGGTTTCAAAGTTGCCGTGGCGCCAGGCGGCCCTGACGTGCTCGGGTTGACGTTGACAAACTTTAACACCGCACGCGGCTCGGCAGACACGCTTTTTGATGTGAATGTTCCTACGGCTGGCGTTTATCCGGTGACTCTGGAATGGTGGCAGGGCAACGGCGGCGCCAATTGCGAATTCTTCTACGTGGACCAGGTCACCGGTCAAAAATTCCTGATCAACGACCGCCGGGCTGGAATCACGAACCCGATCAAGGCCTACCCGACTGCCACCACCACGCGGCCTTACGTGTCGCAAGTAACCCCCGAGGCGAATCAACTGTTTGTTTATGCCGACGCGGATGTCCTTGCCGACATCACAGACGGCACGATTCCCGTGAACTCAGGCTCCGTCAGCCTGACGTTGAACGGGTCTCCAGTCAGCGTGACCCCAACCAAGTCGGGCAACGTTACCACCATCAAGAGGGCGGGTTCGTTGACGAACCTGTTGCCGGCCGGCAACAACACTGCGACGCTGATCTACGGCTACACGGAGGGTGGCGCCGTTTCTATCACCAACACATGGTCGTTTGCGGTGTTGCCGTACGCGATGATCCCCGCCGCCAATGCGGTGCCGTCCGGGCAGATCAATACAGCCATTCCGGGCTTCAAGGTGAGCGTCATTCAGATCGATCGTTCGGGAGACACAAATCAGGGGAATGGTGGACGATTGCCGACCGGCGATCAAAATCGCATGCCCCGACCTGAAATCGAATTGATCAATGGGAACATCAACCCGACCAACGGCCTGCCCTACCCCAATCTGGCCGACCTTTCCGCAACGAATGAACCTGGCATCTTTGACATACTGGATGTCATCAACTGGAATTTGAATGGCAGCGCAGTGCCCGCCGCCAGCGGCATTTTCAACGGCGGAAACAATTTTCAAGATGCGGACAATCCGTTGGACACCGCGCTTCCTGGCTTGCCTGGCACGGGAACGTCCAATGCCGGCCTCGACAATTCCGTGCACGAGATCAGGACTTACCTGAATCTCAAGGCTGGCGAATATGTGATGGCCGTCAACAGTGATGATGGTTTCACGGCCGTTTCTGCCCTCGATCCGCACGATACGCTTGGGACGCTCCTGGGTTACGCCAATGTCGGCCGAGGCAATGCAAATAATCCAAATTATTTGCCTGCCCCGGCTGCTCCGAGCAACTTCATACCGAAGCCAGGCACTTCCCAAAACAACTTTGCTTTTGGTGTGGTTGTGCCCCAAGACGGGTTTTATCCGTTCCGCATCCTTTATTGGGAAGGCGGCGGCGGTGTGAATGCGGAATTCCTGTCCGTGGACAAAGGCTCCGGCCAGCAGGCGTTGATTAACGACACTGCGGTTCCGTGGGCGATCAAGGCCTACCAGAACTACAGCGGGACGGCCAGGCCTTGGGTCAGGTTCTCAGTGTCACCCACACCATGGGATAATCGCATTCAGCAAAGCGGTCCAGGGCCGATTCTGGCTGTCGGTAGAACCGTGAATTCGACCACCTCCGGCGACATCGCCAACTCCTCTGACGCCACCCGGCCGTGGGCGGATTCGGTCGGCGCGATCGTGGCGCACGGGGTCGGCGATCCGACGCTACGCCTGTTGATCAACGGCACCCAGGTCGCCGCCACCCTGACGACCAATGGATCGGACATCACCGTCAGGTATAAAACGCCGTTGCCATCCGGTTCGACCAACACAGCCAGCCTGGTTTACGGAGGCACCACCAATTCCTGGAGCTTCATCGTGCAAACCTACACCAACCTGAACGCGAGCGATGCGCAGCCGCTCAGTTCGGCTACGGGCGGCACGCGCGGCTTTCGCGTTAAGATGACCCAGGTCGCCAGCACGACCGGCTACACGCAAAACTCAGTGGCCCGCGCCGAGGCGCAATTGGCGGGCATTCTCGGGCCGGACATCTCAATGCCTGGCCCAGGGCCCAACGGCACCTACATCTACCCGGGCATCATCAATTGGAACAACAACGTGAATCCGAACCGCTCCGGAGCTCAAATCGGCAACTTCCAAAGGGATGTCTATGGCGCCTGGCCTTGGGGAAATCATCCGGACGATCCGGTTCCCGGCGTTCCAAACACGACCACCAACCCGGCCAACAACAATACGGACAACATCGCGGCCGAAGTCTTCGCCTGGCTGGAGTTTGACAGCCCCGGTTATTACCGGTTCGGCGTCAACAGCGACGATGGCTATGCGGTCAAAGTGGGCGCGCCTGGCGTGACCAACGGAACCGTCGTTGCTTCGGTCGATGTCGGCAAGGGATCGTCGGACATCCCGTTCTCGGTCAACGTGCCGCAGGCCGGTCTCTATCCCATCCGCCTCGTTTATTACAACGGCGGCGGCGGAGCGAACCTGGAGTATTTCTCCTATGACGACACCGGGAACAAAATCCCGATCAACGATACGAACAACGCGACGGCGATCAAGGCGTTTTACAACATCACCGCCGCGCCGCAGTTGAAGTTCACCAGCGTTAGTGTGAGCGGTGGACAAATTCACCTCAGCGTGACCGTCCCGTCGGGCACCGCGACGTTGGAGCAGGCTTCAGTGCTGACGGGCAGCCCGAGCGACTGGTCCACTGCGCAGTCCGGTGTGACCGGCACCACGACGATTGACCTGCCGGCCGCAACCTCCGGCAACAAGTTCTATCGCTTGAAGCAGTAGAACTTTCCTACAAATACGAAGAGACCGGATCGCCTCGATCCGGTCTTTTTCTGCCGCCGGCCGAACCGGAGCGCGGCGTTCACGCCGCTTCACGGTTCCAATGCTCGGACGCGGCGAATACAAAACGGAACCCCGTTCAGTTCGGACGTTGAAGCGGCGTGAACGCCGCGCTCCGGCTCGCGTCACGAAGAGCCGCGGCGACAGAAACTCATAATCGAGTCGTCTTGATTTCATTCGTGTTAATTCGTGAAATTCGTGTCTCTTTCTTGATACGGCCTATTTCTGATTGCCCAAGGCCTCTTTCGCTTTCCGCGCTCGCTCAAGGTTCGCCCGCGCAATCGGGTCACCGGGATTGATCCGCAGGGCGTTCTGATAGCAGAACTCGGCTTGCGCGAGTTTGCCCTGCATCAGGAAAACGGAGCCGAGTCCGCCGTATGCCTGGTAATCGTCAGGTTTCAGGCGTAACACGGTCTCGAATTCGGTTCTCGCTTCGTCCAGCTGGTTTTGCCGGATATAAATACCGGCCAGAACACTGTGGGCTTCATCATCGTCCGGACGCAGCCGGACCGCCGTTTTCAAATGGTCCAGCGCGTCGGGGGTCCGTCCAAGGACGATCAGCGCCACCGCCAGTCTGGTATGGGCCGCGGCATCGTCGGGATTGGTTTGCAACATGGCAGTGTTTTCATCGACGGCGTCTTTTGTGAACTTGAGAAAAAAATCCCTGGCCATTTTTTCCCGATCCGCCGCGTTGCGAGGCAGAAGTTGAAACCACAGTTCGCCCATTTCGTCTGTTGTTTGCAGGCCGAATTTGACGCGTTTGAGTGGTTGGTTCGGATTATGGACGTTGTCCGTCGAGTTGTCGTAGGTGAAGTGCATCACCAGCGTTGTGCCCTTGGGCAGGAAGACCGGTTCGGCATAGCGGTAATCACCCTGCCAGTTGAAATCCCAGTTCTTGATCAGCAACAGCCATTTTTTGGCGCCGTCGGGCAGGAGGGCATACCCTTGCAATTCCTTGCCCAGATAGTGCGTGTGCGGAAGGATGCGAAGCAGCTCCACGTCCACGGGCAGTAGGTAACGGTTTTCAATCGGGTAATCCCGGGCGCCGGGAGGAATGTCGATGCCGTAACGGATAAGATTCAGTCTGAACGGAATGTTCGTGGGCGGTTTATCCGTGAAATAAAAACCAACGGCCGGCTCGACGTTTTCCGGCTTGCCCGACGGATGCATGTGTATTTGGAGAACCAAATCCGAAGCGGGCTCCAACATCCACGACAGACCGTCCGGAGATACCAGCGGCGGTTTGCCCGGTTGCCAGCCCAACATTTGTCCTCCGGGCATTTGAACACTTTGCGGGAGTTGCATCCCGTCGAAGCCCGGCGGGCTGGCGTGGTCCACGAAGTGCCGCGCCTGGCGGGTAGGGTCCGTCTCAATAAAAGCGTGATGCACGACCTTGTTGTTGCCGGGATGAAACTCGACGGCTTTGACGTATCGTCGTTCAGTCGTAGGAATCTGAACGACGAAGTTCCGATAAACATCCTTGCCGTCCGGAGGGAGCCTGTACGGCGAGGGCAGCGTCACAACCAGGTCCGGCCCGCCGAATTCCCAGCCTTCAGGCCATTTCGGCAAGGGTGGCAAATCTTCCACTCGCCCTTCAACCGATCCCTCAACGAGCCATTGCTTGATCATGCCAATCTCCTCCACGCTTAACCTGCGCTCATCGGCGAAATCGCCATAGCCATGCTCTGGCAACCACGGCGGCATGTACCGCCTCGCGGTCACTTCCGCGATCTGTTTCGCTCTCTTCTTCACGTCCGAGTAGCTCAGCAGGCTGAACGGAGCCGCCTGGCCCGGTCGATGACAGCGGGCGCACCGCTCAAACACGATGGGGGCAACGTCTTTGTTGAATGTAAGCGTCCCTCGGGGACGCGGCAGGTAGCGGCCGGCGGCTGCAGGCTCCTTCAACCGCAGACGGACCCCCAGGCTGATGGCCACGACAACCCCCGCGGCCAAAAGCAGAAGCAGCACCTGGTCCCACTTCCGACGCGGATTCCGGAGCGAATCACCCCTTGCCCGCTTCTTCTTCACGTCCGCTTGATAACACCGCGCCCCGGCAAGCTCAAGCGCACGCTCCCACATCGCGCAGGCAAGCATCCCGACACTCCATGAACCGGGTGGGGCGAGACTCCGTCGAGCCCTGATCTCCAATGGATAGAAATTAGGGGCTCGACGGAGTCTCGCCACACCGTTCACGGTCCCGATGTGCTCCCGATCTACCCTCTTCCGCCGCACCGTGGGCTGACGGCTTGCGCACCCATCGCCAAAATCTGACTTGCACCCGTTGCCTGTACATGCGTGAAAATTATTTTGTTGCGCTTCCTTACGTACGGGTCTGTAGTGTCGCTTTCCGAGCTGACCGGTTTGGCCTCCTGGACATTGCTTCCGTGGTGGCCTGATTGAATGATGAAAAGTAGTTTCTGAGCCAAGCGGCTTGATCCAGGCTCCCATTCAACACTCTACGCGATGCGAAGAAATCAACACGGCT
>QHOP01000326.1:0-12564 GCA_003219345.1 Verrucomicrobiota bacterium | reverse complement strand
AACGCCCCACTCTCGTCAAAGCCGGAGGAACGGGGACTAATACGTATAATTTTGACGGCACTGACGTAATCGACAGTTACGCAAAATTCCTTAAGTACGACGACGATCATTACCTGCTTGGAATCCGGGAGAACGGCATCTACGAGGGTGACCCTGGCCTTTCGCAGCAACTAAAGGACCGCGCGGCCGCCTATCCAGACCGCTCGATCATCTGGATTGACGCGCACACAGGCCAGCCGCTGGGGATAGCGCTGAAAACGGAAGTGTTTCCGATGAGTCTCGCTGCCAACTCCCAGAGCTCCACGCACGCCTGGTGGAAATGGGGCATCTCGGATGGTGCCAACGGCCAAAGGGTCATCTACACCGGCTACAAATATAAAATCCTGCGCTATGCTCCAACCGGCACGGTGCCCGATTCCAATTTCCCCGCCGGCAAACCTACCTGGACCACCACTCCGACCGAGGCCTGGGTGGAGCCGGTGCCCGATGAACCAAACCCGGCCATTGGCTCCATTTCTTAGTGTGAGTGCATTAAGAACTTACGAAGGAGACGGAAGCAACCTCCAGTAAAAGCTCCAGTAAATTTACTGGTAGGCCACTTTCTGGGCGCCTGGTGCGCGCAGAAACTCAGTACCTGCTAACGCAGATTTTTCCATCTCGGTATCCTCAGTCAACGATGAGGAGTCGAGGATGAAAGAGCGGTATTTGGTGTTTCAACGGAAGAACGGGATTTTCTTTTGAGAAGATCGCCTGCTGAAAAAGCAGAACAGTCTGAAGACGCGGGACGAAGAAACTGCGCGGCGGATCTGCCATGCGAAGAACGAGGCGCTTCGGCAGCCCGCCATCAACCTTCAGATCGCCCGTGCCTATCTCACGGCCGGCGATCCGAACTACGTAAACAGGACCTGGCAGAGCGTCATGGGTGCAGTTGCTCAAACCAAAAAGAGAAATACCTTGCTGCGCTGGGAACGGGCTATGAAGGAAACCCCGTTTGATTCGATACGCGACTTGAAGCTGATCGAAACACACCCGGAGCATTTCCTGGAGGTCCTTTCAAAAGGAACGGTTTCGACCAACATCTTTCTGCGACGATTGCACAATTTTGCTCTCGATATGGACTGGGTGCCCAAAGCAATCATTCCAAGGAGACAGTGGCCGAAGATTGAGTTTAAGGACAAGCGAGGCATTACGCTGAAGGAGCATGAGAAAATTCTCATCGGAGAAGGGAGTGCAGAATGGAGGGCCTATTACAATTTGCTTTGGCATATCGGTGGATCGCAGTCAGACGTCGCCAACTTGCGCGCCGAGGACGTTGATTGGGAAATACGAGTAATCGGCTTCAATCGCATGAAGACCGGCTCGGTAGTGCAACTCAGCTTTGGCAGCGAACTCGCCAACATACTCAACGATTTGCCCGGCGAGGGATTTCTTTTGCCGCGGATCGCAATGATGAAAGAGTCTGACCGGGCCAAGGCCTTTATTCGACGATGCGGATTGACCGGTGTGAGCGGAGTGTCGCTGCACAGCTACCGCTATTCGTGGGCAGAAAGGGCAAAGGAGGCCGGCTACCCCGAACGATTCGCCCAAGAGAACCTCGGACACCGCAGCAAAGCGGTGACGAGGGCATACGCGAAGAAGGCCAAGATGAAATTGCCGAGCCTGGAAGAATATGAAAAAGAAGCTGCCAACAAATTGGTTGAGAGGCAGTCGGGCCGTGGCGGATGATTCAAGTCGAAGGAGTCGCGAGCTTTTGTTCCTTCTCTCTTTGGTTCTTGTCCCGCCAGTGTTTGCTGATGACGCGGGTGGCTTTATCGAGCCACTCGCGGTTATACGACAATCCCAGTATTTCCGAAGCGCAAAAATATTTGTGCGCGTTGGGAGCGGGCTTTCCCAACGGTTTGAGCAACCCGTGTCTCATCAATACGGTGATTTCATAGAGTGAAAAACCAAGAATCTGAGCGACTCTTTCTGGAGCCAGGCGCGCGGGGAGCACCTTCCAACTCAAGATCTCATTTTGCTGTGACGCGGCATTCATACAAACCCACAATAGCTATCCGACGGCGCTCTTCGCCCGGTGTATCAGATACACAAAACGTCGCCCAGGTTCCCTCAGTCTTCCGATGGGTACAACCAGCCGTGTTGCCGATGCCGCCGGTGATCAGGCGTAATCATGGGAAGCGCTGCTCACGATTCGTGGGTTTCTCGTGAAACCGAGCCCTTGCGACGCGAAAGTTGTTGTTCGTTTGTTACCTCATGCGATTCAGCAAATTGGTCGCGGGAACGATTTTTAGCCCGGTTTGTGCGCCAACGCAATGGCGGTACAGCAAGTCGCGCAGCGAAAGTTCTCGGCGGTGAAAACCTAAAAGCAAGAGCCTTGGCGGTGACGAGCATGTCAGAGGAGGAACGGAAACGGGCGCGCCTAAGCGACCGAGCCGTAGTGTCCTTGACATGCTTGACACCGCCATACAATCGCTCTGGTTCTCGTCGCGTAGTCACGGCGTCGTCCAATTATCGGTGATGCGCCAGTTTGTCTTACTTTCTCCAAGGACGGGATTTTTGAATCAGTGAACGAAAAATGCGCTTCTGCGGCCGAGGAAAATGACCAACAGACGATTCTTCAATCACCGATTGAAAAATCTGTGACCGGGCGAATGGGAGGTCGCGGAAACTGGGAAAATCCAGGTGAGGCTTCGGTCTGCGGTCGGTGCGCGGGGGAAGTGGAGTGAAAGGCGAAGAGCAGCGCATAGTGAATCGCAGCCGGAGCGCAACGCCCGTCGCCGAGCCGCAGACGGAAGCCCGCCGCTACTGCGGCCCGAGGGAGATTGCCGCTCGTGACGAGCGCGCTGGCAGCGTAGCGGAACGGGCGCGGTCGAGAGGGGGACAGGGGCGACCGGCAGCCCGTGAAGCCGGAGCGGAAAGCGCGTTGGTTACGGCGGGGGAGGGAAAGATGGGAATAATTCGGACACGGACCGGGAAATGTGCTGGCGACAATATGGAAACCAGAATGCCACAGCGCGGACAATTCCTTGCCAACCGTGGGTCACGGAGAATTCTGGTCGGTGACGAGTTCGCTGACGTGGACAGATCGAGACTGCGGACTGTCTGCGGACAGTTCGTGTCCGCTATGAATGCCTGGTGCGCGGACATGGATAATTCGCGGACACGGACAAATCGAGTCTGTGGACTGTTCCCGACCGGACTGAGTTTGTGGACATGCCAAGGTTCTGGCCATGGAACATTGATTCCTCGCGGACGTTCCGCGTGTTCACCGCGACCGATTCGCGGACAAAGAATCCTTGTCACATCAAGGGGTTTAGCGTGCCCTATGTTAAACATGCTGCGTAACACTTTGCCTCCTTTCCTGCTTCAACTCGTTTCGCCAGTTTTCCAGTTGCGCCATGACGGTTTCGATTTGGGTCGTTTGCTCGATCGCGCGCGCTTCGATACGTGTGGCATGTTGGTCGCCGAAGCGTGACTCCGGGAGTTGTATCACGGAATGCGCGGCGTTCTCGTTGATGCGTTCACCGAGGTTCTTCAGCACTTCGATGGCGGTGCGCAGTTGGCTTGTGGTTGGCGTTCTCATCGTCAGACGTGGATGCCGGGTGAATGCTTGGGAGCAGGGGAATGCCGCGCCTGCCGTTTCCGTTGAGGAAGCCAGAGTGCCTGCTTGGCTTGTTCGGCAGTGACCGGATACGCCCATGGAGATTCAAATCCGAGTTTGCCGGCGGCTTCCTCAGCAGCGCGTTTGGTGGGTGCTTCAATAGCCGTGCGCAGCGGATCTGGAAGCAGCTAACGCCAATGTTCGCGTGAATGCGGTCGCACCCGGTCCGATTGACACCGGAATGCTGGATCGCTTTACTGGCAGTGCCGAGAAGAAGGCGGGCCTGATCGCTGGTGTTCCTCTAAAACGCATGGGGCGTCCTGAAGAGGTTGCGCAGACGATCCTCTTTTTGGCTTCGGACAATGCGCCGTTCATTACTGGCTAGATTTTCGGTATCGACGGCGGGAAAATGGCTTGAGGTATTATGAAGTACAAATTCCTCGGAAATTCCGGTCGGCGCGGTTAACCGGGTCAGGCTCAGCCCGTCCTGTCTGCAACCGCTTCGGCACCCAAATTCAGAGTTCTGGCCCTGGCGGAATCTGGAGGCCATCACGTTGAGTTCACGAAGGCGGCCAAACCGTGGCTAATAAAATGCGGGAACGAAAACCGGTTTGAAGTGGATTATATTACCAACACCGCATCCATCACTGAAACATTCCTGGCCAAGTATCGTTTGGTGCTTCAGTTGGACTTTGTCCCGTACGGCTGGAAGCCCGAAGCGATGGCGGCCTTCAAGGCTTACATCGAGGAGGGCAAGGGCGGTTGGGTGGGCCTCCATCACGCGACGCTCCTGGGCACCTTCGACGGGTATCCCATGTGGCCGTGGTTTTCGGACTTCATGGGCACGATTAAGTTCAAGAATTACATTCCCAAGTTCACTTCCGGAACCGTTCGCGTCGAAGATAAGGCTCACGCCTGCATGAAGGACGTGCCGGAATCCTTTATCATCTCCAAAGAGGAATGGTACACCTACGACCGTAGTCCGCGCACCAACGTCCACGTGTTAGCCAGCGTGGACGAGGCCACCTACTCGGACCCTTCTGCCGTTCGGATGGGGGATCATCCGGTCATCTGGATCAATGAGCGGATGGCGGCGCGCAACGTGTATATCTTCATGGGACACGGGCCTTGGCTGTTTGAAAACGAGGCCTTCACGACCATCTTCCGCAACGCGATCTTGTGGGCCGCCGAAAAACAACCCTCAGCAAAATCAAAATGAAACTCGGACTCTATAGCATCACCTATCTCGGCTGCTGGTATCAGGGCGAGGCCCTGACCTTGCCGGAACTCATCCGCACCGCGAAAAAATTCGGCTATGACGGTGTGGAGATTGACGGCAAGCGACCGCACGGCAATCCGCTCGACTGGCCGAAGGCTAGTTGCCAGGAATTGCAGCGCCTGGCGAGCGGCGAAGGAATCGAAGTTCACGGCGTCGCCGCCAATAACGATTTCAGCAACCCGGTCCCCGAAGTGCGTGAGGCCCAGATCTGTTTCGTGCGCGAGTTGATCCGTATGACTGCCGATCTGGGCGCGAAACAACTGCGCGTGTTCCTCGGCTGGTGGGGCATCACACGGCATCCGAAGTTGGCCACTTACGACATCGCTGAAGGGTACTGGCCGATCATTCACGAGAAATTCTCTGAAGAGGAGATCTGGGGCTGGTGCCGCGAGAGCCTGATCGAATGCGCTCGATATGCCGGAGAACTGGGTGTGACGCTGGCGCTCCAGAATCACAAACCGATCATCAAGGATCACCGGGATGTGCTCCGAATGGTGCGTGAGGTGAATTCACCGCATCTCCAGGTTTGTCTCGATGTGCCTTTGATGCCGGACAAAAGCGCGGCTGCCATCAGCGAGGCCGCACGGGCCGTCGGCTCAAAACAGGTGATGTCCCACTTTGGCGGAGAATTTGACCGCAACGCGGACGGCAGCATCACCGGCGTGGACCGGATCGACGGAGTCATCACGGGCGAGACGAACCAATACTATCGAGACTTCGCGCGGGCGATGAATGAGATTGGCTACCACGGTTACATCAGCTACGAACTTTGCCATCAACTGCCCGTGGTGAATGGTGAAACAATCGGGATCGAATTCGCCCACAAGAACGCCCAACTCGCAGTCGAGTTCATGCGCGAGATCATCAGAACCGAATACGGGAAGAAACCGACTCGGCAGGCGACGCCGGAGCTGAGTGCGATCGCGCGCTGAACGCACAGCAGCAACCATCGTCAAAACGGACAACTCCGATGAAAACCTGGCTCTGCTTGCTGGTGGCGTTGGTCAGCGTTGAGCTCAGTGCAGTGCCGCTCGCGCAAACCTCCGAAAAGCCGAAGCGCAATCTCTTGTTCATCGAACAGGCCAAGGGTTATCAACACGAGGCCATCTCCACGGCCATGGCGACGCTTCATCACCTCGGACGCAGAGGCGAAGAACCTGGACGCCTTCGACGCGATTGTCTTTTTCACCGACGGCGATCTCGACATGGACGCGTCACAGAAGGCGGACCTGCTCTCCTTCGTTCGCGACGATGGCAAGGGCTTCATCGGCATCCACAGCGCCGCGATCACGTTCACCAGTTGGCCCGAGTACGGGCAAATGCTCGGCGGATATTTTGATGGTCATCCTTGGGGACAATTCGACGCGCCGCTCGTCGTGGAAGATTCAAAGTTCCCCGGAATGGAGAATTTTCCAACGGCGTTTACCCTCTTCGACGAGGTTTATCAGATTAAGGATTTCTCCCGGCGGAACGTCCGCGTGCTGCTCAGCCTCGACGCCGACAAGATCGATCTCTCGCGCAATGGCGTGAAGCGCACCGATAAAGATTTCGCTGTCATCTGGGCGAAGAAGTACGGCAAGGGCCGCGTGCTCTACAATGGCCTCGGCCACGTTCAGGCTGTCTGGGAGCGTTCTGATTTTCAGAAAATGTGGCTTGAGATAGTGCAGTGGTCGATAGGTCTGATTCCGGGCGATGCCACACCACGCTCGAAGCCGCAGAAATGAAATCGTCGCAAGTGCAGCGACTTCAGCCGCGAGCGTTGCTTGCGCTGATGCGCCGACAGCTGCGTATTGCTGTTTCAACAACTCCTGCGCCTTCGCTGACCACGCCATCAGCTCGCAGTCGAGGCAGAGCCAGTCGGTTTTGAATTCATCGCCAGAACCGCGTCCTTGCATCGATTCCTTCATGCCCGCGTGGGCGACGACGAGCTTGCCATCGTCGAGAACGTAATGACTGACAAGGTCGTCAATGAATTCCGCAACGTGCTTGCGGAAATCCTCCGGCTCGTTGGCAAGGCCGACGCTGCCGACACCGAAGCCGTCCGGCTGGCGGTTGCCAAAACCATCGGGACATTCGGGGCCATTGATATTCTCTCGTGAACAACGCGGGCACCGGTATCTTCGCGCCCATTGAGCAATTCTCGCTTGAAGATTTCGAGAAGCTGATCGCCATCAATGTGCGCGGGTTGTTCGTGGCGACACAGGAAGCCGCGCGGCATCTGCGCGAAGGCGGGCGTATCATTCACATTGGCAGTACCAACAGCGAGCGCATGCCATTCGTCGGCGGTTCGGTCTAGCCGAGGTGCAGATGGCGACGGTGCGCAACCAGGTCTTGCTCTCCATGTTTACCGACTTTGAAAACTTCAGCGTATTCAAGCCGGATGGCCGCCACGAGAAGTCAGTCAATGAAATGTTAGATCAAGTCATCGCGTGGGGTGGGGCGTTGAAGACGCTGCGGGAGAAACAAGCATAGGACGCTGAGAAGCAACCAATCGCTTAACGAACGAGGTGAACTCTTGCTCGACCACGTCTTCATAACCGTCAAGGATCTCGATAGGTCGATTTCCTTTTACGAGACGGCTCTCAAGCCGCTCGGCATCGTGCATGCCCTCGATTACGACGGCAAGAATGGCCCCGAAGGGCATCCCGACCTCAAGGGCTTCGGACGGGACGGCCGCGTATTCTTCTGGCTCAGGCAGGGCGATGCCGACGCCAGGGCTGCGCATATCGGCTTTGTCGCCAATAGCGAGGCCGAGGTGAACGCGTTCTACGAGGCAGCAATGGCGGCGGGCGCGACCGACAACGGCAAGCCCGGCGCGCGCCTGTATTACGATCCCCGTTATTACGCTGCGAACGTTTTCGATCCCGACGGTTACAGTCTCGAGGCGGTCTACAAGAGCTGGCAACACCGCCAAGCATAGCGCTCGAAATTTCAAGGAGCCCCGACCTGTGCCGATGCAAGAATTGTGTCAAGACGACATCACGTCAGATGTTCGCGCCTGTGCGGACGCTGAAGCTCTAGGATTGGTCCAAGAGGAACAATCCGCGTAGGATTGATGTCATCGTGCGTGATGTAATAGTGGCGTTTGATGTGGTCGAAATTGACGGTCTCCGCAATTCCCGGCTGCTGATAAAGGTCGCGTAAATATCCGTTGAGGTTGGGATAATCAACAATTCGCCGCAGATTACATTTGAAATGGCCGTGATAGACGACATCAAACCGTATTAGGGTACAAAAAAGTCGCCAGTCGCTTTCCACAATGCGATTGCCAAAGAGATACCGGCGATTACGCAGTCGTTCTTCCAGTTGATCAAGAGCTGCGAACAGCGCCTGCACAGCCTTCTCATAAGCCGCTTGAGTCGTCGCAAATCCTGCCTTATAGACTCCGCTGTTCACATTTTCATAAAGAAACGCACTCAGCCGGTCCTGCTCAGCGGCAAGGTCGGCTGGAAATAAATCAATCGCACCGTCTCCCAAAGGACTAAACACGCCGTTGAACATTCGGCAAATATCATCCTCGGAGTTGTTGACAATCTGCCGCGTCTGTTTATCCCAAAGCACAGGCACACTCACCCGACCGGAATATTGCGCGTCCGTTGCCAAATAGGCCTCGCTGAGAAATTGGAAACCGTTGATAGTATCCCGGCTAAACCCAGGCCCGTCACGAAAAGCCCACCCGCGTTCATCGCGAATTGGGTCCGCCACTGTCACTCCAATTGCTTGTTCCAAGTGTTTAAGCTTGCGCACAATGAATGTGCGCGAAGCCCAAGGACAGGCTAACGAAATGTAAAGGTGGTAACGGCCCTGGGCTAAAGGAAACGGCGACGTATTGTCGACACTCACCCACGACCGAAAAGCATCGGCCTGGTGTTTGAATTCGTCAGTGGCGATTGCTTTCGTGTCGAGTTTCACTTGCTGAAGCGATTAACGACCCTTAGCGAATGCTCCCGCTAATTGGCCGACCAAACCGGCGAATGGCATATCCAGCGCTCCATACAAAGCGCCGGCCTTTGGACTCGCGTTGTCCTTCAGCATTTCCACGGCGACGGTGGAATAATCGGTGACGATTACGCCAGCTTGGACCATTCGCAACAGGCCGGTGATGCGTTTGGTTTCGCTGAAAGTGCCGGAGGCGTCGATGACCGCATAAGCATCGTAGCCAATCCCAGTCGCAAAGATCGCGGGCAAAGCCAGACAGACTTCGGTTGAAACGCCAGCGATAATCAGCTTCTTGCGCCCGGTCGCCTCAACTGCTTTGGCAAACCGGGCGTCGTCGAATGCGTTGACCGTTGTTCTGTTAATAATTGAAATTCCGGGCAAGGCTTCTGTCAGCTCTGGGATGACAGGACCCCACATCTCCGGCGAAGTGGCCGTCACAATAATCGGCACGCTCAAAACCTTGAGGGCTTTTGCCAGCGCGACGACGTTATGTTTCAGCTCCGCTACCGGGATGTCCCTGACGCCAGTGAACAGCCCAACTTGATGGTCAATGAGAAGTAAGGCGGCATTGTCCGGCGTGAGCCGATCCGAGTATCTTGTGGTTTCCATAGTTTCATTTATTTCGTACCCCGACAGTATATTTTCAACCCGGCCCCAGCGAAAATACCTTGTTGATTGGCTCGCCATACCCATCTGATATACTCAGAGCAAATGGAACTCCGTCATCTGCGATACTTCGTGGCTGTCGCTGAAGAGCAGAACATAACGCGAGCGGCATCGCGACTTCACGTCTCGCAGCCGCCGTTAAGTCGCCAAATCCGGAATTTGGAGGATGAGCTCGGCATCGCGCTTTTTGACCGCGATGCAAAAGCCGTGCGGCTCACCGAAGCTGGTCGCGTTTTCCTCGCTGAAGCACGCATCATTTTGCAGCGTACGGAAGAAGCTATGGAAAGAGCGAAAGACGTAGCCCGAGGAAAGCGCGGCGAAATCCACGTCGGCTACGCGCCATCATTGACGGTCGAACTCCTGCCGCGTGCGCTGAAATACTACCGAGAGTTAAACTCTGGCGTGCATGTGCAGCTTCACGATTTATCCACGCAGGAAATGTTGCGCGGACTCAGTGACGGAAAGCTCCATGCAGCCCTGTTGGTGCAGGTGCCTCCAAAGGCTCTGGAAGGATTGGTTTTCGAGGAATTGCAGCGCCATTTGGTTTGCGTCGCAATGCATCCGGCGCACCTATTGGCGCGAGCGCGCAGAGTCGGACTGGAACAAGTCGCCAAAGAGCGTCTCGTTGCTTTCACCCTTGCGGACTATCCAGAGCATCAAGCTTGGATTGCCGACTTGTTTGCACCTCTGAACCGCTCGCCGCAAATCGTTGAAGAACACGACAGCATCACCAGCCTCATCGCGGCGGTCGAATCGGGTAGAGGCGTTGCTGTGATTGCGCAACCGCTCAATGGCCTGGCAAGTCCGCGATTGAAAATTCGCCCGCTGCAACCCGCACCACCGCCGCTCGGAGTCGGCATCGCGTATTGCAAGAAATTCCGCTCCGCGGCAACCGACAACTTTATCGCCGCAGCCAGGCGAGCAAAAGCGGGCTGACAATTTCAAATCCGTCCATCTTCTGCAGAGATGCTCCATTCGTTTCAGTGGCGAAACAGAGCTGCTTCTCCTTCGCAGTTTCGGCATGGAGCGAATGGTTCTTTAATTGCTGAATTTTCACGAGGGTTCTATTCCCTTCAGCCGTGGATATCGGCTCAAATCGCTCGCTCGCACTGTCAGCAAAAAGGTCAGCAACAATGCTGACTCGTGCGAGCACCGGCACTACACCGCGCGAGCACGCCGACAGCACCGTAACTCTCGGGGGACGCGCTTAATTTGCGCACATTCCGCGCTCGAACCTGAGTTTCTGAACCGAGGCTCCAAAGCGCGCGATCGAACAGCGCGGATCACTACGCGCCCGCTCGCGGCCTGATTTTGCATCATGTGCTTTCACGGCCAGACTCGCGAACTGACTCACACCGCGGCTTTTCCAGCCCCGTCTGCGGACAGGACCCGCGTTTCTTTTCGGACAGGAGCGGACGTGGGGGTGACATTGCTAAACAGCGGAATAAGTCCTTCGGCCATGGTCGGGTGGGTAAAGATGGCATCACGTAGTGCGCTGAACGGAAGTTCAGCGATCATTGCGACCTGAACGGATGCCATCACTTCGCCTGCCTCCGCCCCGAAAGCGCTGAATCCAAGAATGCGGTCGCTCGCACTGTCTATAAGAGCTTTCATAAACCCTCGGGTGTCTGAAAGCGTTCGCGCCCGAAGTACTGCACCAAGCGGGATCTTCGCGAGGCGATAGGAGATTCCCCGTTCCCTGGCCTCCCGCTCGCTGAAACCGATGCGCGCGAACTCCGGATCAGTAAACAGGCAGAACGGCACTTGCCGTCCGGTCGTGACGTGATTACCGCCTTCTATGTTCTCGGCGACAATGTGAAAATCGTTTTCTGAGATATGAGTGAAGTGGGGGCTTCCGGCACATTCGCCCGCTGCCCAAACATCAGACGCCGTAGTTTCCAGCCGCTCATTGACTTTTATGTATCCATTGCCGGTTGTTTCCACGCCTGCCAGTTCCAAACCAATTCCGTCGGTATTCGGCGTGCGACCCGCCGCCACCAGGATATGAGAGCCTTTGAGGACTATTGCCGAGCCGCGATGGTCGCCACTCAGCTTCACCGATTCACCGGATCTGCCTTCGACGCGGGTGATTCGAGTGCTCGTGACGACATCGATTCCTTCGTCTTTGAAGAGCTCGTGCATAGCCTCCGAGATGTCGTCATCCTCGCGATGAATCAGCCGGCTGTTGCGATCAATCACAGTCACCCGGCTGCCAAAGCGGCGCATCGCCTGCGCGAATTCCAGGCCGACAAAGCCGCCCCCCAGGACAATGAGATGCTCCGGAACGCGGTCCAGTTCCAGTGCTTCGATGTGCGTCAGAGGATTTACTTCTCGCAAGCCCGGCGTTGTCTCTATGGTTGCACGGGTGCCGGTGTTGATCACAACCCGCTTCCCGTGGAGCACACGCACCCCGCCGTCGCCAGACCTGACCTCAATAGTTTTCGGCCCAATAAAGCGCCCGGCGCCCATCACCAATTCCGCTCCGCTATTCTTGTAGTTCGCCAGATGCACTTCCACCAGACCGCGTACCATTCTGCGTTTGCGTTCTCGCACCGCCTGCATGTTGATTTTCCAGTTGTCCTTGGTGACTCCGAACTCCTCGCTCCGTCGGAAGTAGGAAGCGACCTTCGCGCTATGGATGATATTCTTGCTCGGAAGACAGGCGATGTTGGGGCAGGAACCGCCCACATATTTTCGCTCGATGACTGCCACCTTCATCCCATTTTTGGCCAGCGTCCACGAAAGAAGCTTGCCCGCCGCTCCGCTGCCCAGAATGAGCAGGTCGTATTCCTCCGCTTTGATCGTCGACGCCGCGCTACCGCTCGTCGCAGGCTTGTCTAAATGCTCTGTCGTTTCCATATCATTTCCCTGTCTCGTCATTCATTCTGCCGGCCTCCACACCATTAACCTTCTTCAGAGCCGCAATAACATCATCCGGATCAAGCCGGCGGGTGTAATCGACATCCACGTGGGCCAGGCGAATTGTTCCCTTGGGATTTATAAGAAATGTGCCAGGAACGGGCAATTCTCCCTTGCCGCTCGCACCATTGGCGTCCTCAAGCGCGTGTCCGAACGTCCG
>QHOP01000325.1 GCA_003219345.1 Verrucomicrobiota bacterium | reverse complement strand
TGGAGCGTGAGCAGCTTCAGATGCTCGGGGTTTTGAATTTGCGCGGCGAAGTTGCGAATAACCGCTGGGTCGTCCAGGTCGCGACGCTGTGAGATTTGCGTCATCGTCAGGTGATGCTCGATCACCAGCCGCAGCGAGTGAGTGGTGGCGGCGTCGAGACCGAGGCGTTTGGCGACGTTGACAGCAAGTTGGCCGCCGATTTCGGAATGTTTGCCGATGCGCCTGGCTTTGCCCGCGTCGTGAAGCAGCAGCGCGAGGTAAAGCACAAAGGGCCGCTCCACGCTGCGGAAAATTTCCGAGTAATTGCTGTGCGGCGCCTTCTCTGCTTCCCAGATCCGGTCGAGCTGTTCGAGGCAGACCAGTGTGTGCTCGTCGGCGGTGTATTGGTGATAGAACTCGTGCTGCACCAGGCAGGTCAACCGGCCGAATTCCGGCAGATATTTGCCGAGCAACCCGACCTCGTGCATCGCGCGCAAAATTGGCGCCACGTTGCCGCGCTGGTTGAGGATTTCCAGAAACGTTTCGCGCACGTGCTGGTCACGCAGAAAGGCGCGGTCCACGAGCGAAAGCTGGTTGCGGATCATCTGCGCCAGGTGGGCCTGGAGCTTCTGTCCGCGCTGCTGAGCGTAAAGGAAAACCCGCATCAAGCGGCGCGGCTGGTCGCGCAAGACGCGAGCGGAGACCGGACGAATCTCTCCGTCGATGCACTTGAACCCATCCACGAGTTGCTGCTGAAAACGGTGCCGACCCTGGCGGAGCAAATCACCGAACGACGGCAGCCGCCGCTCGGGATGCGGCGAGAGCGCGAGGCGCTGTTCGAGCGTGCGGGTGATGAGGTAGATGTTCCGCATGTGGCTGTACAGGTCGCCCATGAACGCTTCAAGGCGCTTGACCGGCGAACGGTCGGAATAACCGAGGTTGTGTGCAATGGTCGGCTGAATGCTTTTGCTGAGCACGTCCGCCGGTCGGTTGACGTGGTAGTGCAGGTCGTTGCGCACCTGAAGCAAAAAATCGTAGGCGGCTTCAAGTTGTTTTCTCTCGCTTTCGCTGATCAGCTCACGCTTTTGGAGTTCGGCCAGAGACCGCGTGCGGTATTTGAAAAAGGCCATCCAGATGAGGCTCTGAAAATCGCGCAGGCCGCCGCATCCGTTCTTGATGTTGGGCTCCTGCATCGTCGCGGAATTTCCAAACTTCGCGCGTCGCGCCTCTTGATCCGCCAGCCGCGCCGCAATGTATTCGTCTTCAAATCCTCGCACGCACCGGGCCAGCACGACCGTTTCCATGTATTTGAACATCCTCTCGTCGCCGGTGATGAACCGGGCTTCGATGAGCGACGTCTTCGACTGCATGTCGCTGTTGGCGACCTTGACGCAGTCGTCAACCGTCCGCACCGAATGGCCGACCTTCAAGCCGATGTCCCAAAGGGTGTAAAGCAAGCCGTCCGTGAGCGCCGACAGATAGGGATGCGGCTTGCCGCGTGCTGCCGAGATCGGGTCGCCGTTGTGCAGAAACATGACGTCAATGTCGCTCTGTGGGTTCAGCTCGCCGCGACCGTAGCCGCCCATGGCCACCAACGCGAAATCGGGCGGCGGCGTTTTGCCTTCAACCCGGGTGCTGCCTTCAACCGCTTTCATGATGTAGCGCAGCAGGACGTCCAGCACGGCGGCGCGGGCCTGGCAAATTTCGCGGCCGCCGGCGCCGGCGCGATGCAGCATCTTGAGCCGGTGGGATTCAACCTTGAGGAAGCCTTTGTAGCGAGCCAGTTCCCGCGAGGGCTGCTGGCCCGTCGGCAGTGGCAGGCGCACGGAGGCGTCGGCCACAATTTTCTCCAACAGCGTTGGCATCGGCGCAACTTAGGAACAACCGGCGGCGAACGCAAGCATCCGACGCTTGGCGCGCAACCGAACGCAACCTTGTGGCGCTTCCGGTTTTTGTTAGCATGCACGGCCATGGCGGCCAACCTCGATCCCGATGCCAGTCTGATGCTTCGCGTCAAGCGGGGCGACCGCCAGGCTTTCGAGGAACTGGTGAACAAATACAGGCAGCCCGTGATGAACCTCGTTTACCGCGCGCTCGGCGACGCCACCGAAGCCGAGGACCTCGCCCAAAACGTCTTTGTGCAGGTTTACAAATCGGCCGACCGCTATCGAGTCTCCGCGAAATTTACAACCTGGCTCTTTACCATCGCGCGCAATTTATGCCTGAACGAAATCCGACGGCGCTCGCGGCATCCCGCCGATTCGCTCGAGGCGCCCCATCCCGAGCACGAAGGCCAACCCTTGCGCCAGTTTGAGGACGCTAAAACCTTTTCGCCGCCGGACGTGCTGCTCCACCGGGAGCTCGAACACAAGATTCAACAGGCTTTGTCGGAACTGCCGGAGAATCAGCGCCTCGCCATTTTGCTTTGCCGTCAGGATGAGCTTTCCTACGAGGACATCGCTAAAGTGCTTGGCTGCTCGCTGTCCGCTACCAAGTCGCTTATTCACCGTGGACGGGAGACCTTGAAGCAAAAGTTGAAGCCATACTTGCGGAGTGGCGTGTGGAAAATTTCCGGGAAATGACCGCAACTTTGTCCCACCTGCGGTTTTAGCAGGAAGCACAGGACATGAACGATGCTGAATTCAATCTACTCCTCGAAAACGCAACGCGCCGCAAACTGACCGCTGGCGAAGAGGCGCGGTTGCACGCGCACCTGGCGTCCGACCCATCGGCGAAGGCAGTCTGGGAAGAGGAAATGGCGCTGAGCCAGTTGCTTCACCGGCTGCCGGACGCGCCGCTGGCCACGAATTTCGCCGCGCAGGTCCTCGAAGCGGTCGAACGCGAAGAACGGCGACACCGGCGCACACCCCGAATCTTCCGCCGGCTCGGACTGCGCCGCCCTGCTCAACAGTTCGCCGCCGCGTGCCTGCTCCTCGTCGTCGTTGCGTTAAGCTGTTGGCAATACCGAACCGTCCGGCGCCAGAGGATGGCGCTGGCGCTGGCGAACGTTGCTCACAGTGTGGAGACCGTTTCTCAAGTTGCCTCGCTGCCGCCGGTGGAGATGTGGAACGACTACGAGTTTATCAGCCGCCTCCGCCAGACCCGGCCGGAGGCGGATGAAAAGCTGCTGAAGGTGTTGAAGGAACTGGCCATGAAATGACGTCCTCCCCATGCGCGCCCCGTGTTACCTTGCCTCTCTGTTTTGCTTCGGCGTCGGATGCGCAGTCGTTGTCGTCCGACCGCCGGAGGCTGACGCGGCGCCGACGAATGCCTCCGCGGGCACACGACTGCCGCCGTTGCCGCCACCGCCCATCGCTTACTTTCGCCAATTGCTCGCTTTGAGGCCGGCGGACCTGGACAAAACGCTGGCGGGCATCGCCGGGCCAATCCGCACAAATCTGCAGGCAAAGCTGCGCGAATACGCCGCGTTGACCGCGGACGAACGCGAGGCGCGCCTCCAGGCCACTGAACTGCAATGGTATCTGGGCCCGCTGATGAGAACAGCGCCAACCAACCGCCTCGCGCAACTGGCCCTCATCCCTGACGAATACCGGACGACCGTCAAAGAGTGCCTGGAGCAATGGGACGCTCTTCCGCCTGACGCGCAAAAAGACTTCTTGCGGATTCTGTCCGCGTCGGCGTCGGAACGCGAAGACGCATGGCGGGGCCTTTCACCCGAACAACGGGAGAAGCTGGAAAAGCAACTTGCCGCGTGGTCGTCGCTGCCCGTTAACCAGCGCCGGCGTATGTACGACAATTTTCAGCGCTACTTCCAGCTGCCGCCAAGGGAGAAGCAAAGAACGCTGGACACGCTCTCGGAGCCTGAACGACAGGAGATGGAAAAGACCTTGCGGGCTTTCGAAAAACTTCCGCCGGCGCAACGCCTGGTCTGCATTCGTTCGTTCCAGAAATTCGCCGAAATGACGCCCGAAGAACGCGCTCAGTTCCTGAAAAATGCCGAACTGTGGAAGAAAATGTCTCCCGGCGACCGCCAGACCTGGCGAATGCTCGTGACCAGACTGCCTCCATTGCCTCCGCTGCCTCCTGGTTTAGGCGAGCCGCCCTTGCCGCCCGGATTTCAGAGGCAAAAGTCCGGCTCGGCAATGCCGCTGCTCCGGCGAGCCCTAACTTGCCAGCCGCGTGGACAAAATCGCGTTTCATCTCGGTGACTTCACCATCTACTGGTACGGCATTCTTGTTGCGCTCGGGTTCCTTGCCGGACTCTGGACCGCCAGCCGGCGCGCAGTGCAGGACGGCATCCGCGGCGAAAACATCGTTGACCTCGGCCCATGGTTGATTCTCGGCGCCATTGTTGGTGCGCGCGGTCTCTATGTCATTTCCTACTGGCCCGAGGAATTCGCCGGCGAATCGCCGTGGGAGATATTCAATATCCGCCGCGGCGGACTGGTCTTCTACGGCGGGCTGATCGGCGCGTCGCTCGCTGGCATCCTTTACGTTCGGTTCAAAAAACTGTCGCTCTGGAAAATCGCCGACATCCTCGCGCCCAGCATTGCGCTGGGTCACGCCTTTGGCCGCATCGGATGCCTGATGAACGGCTGCTGCTATGGCCGCGTGTGCCAGCTGCCGTGGGCGATTCGGTTTCCAAACCAGTCCGAAGTCTGGCGCCAACATTGGCTGCACGGACTGGTCGGCCAGGATGACCGATCGGCGCCGGTGCATCCAACGCAGGTTTATGAGGCTTCATTGAATCTTGCGCTTTACCTCCTGCTCGCATGGCTCTACCGCCGGAAACGATTCGACGGCCAGATTTTCGCGCTGTACCTGCTCTGCTACGCCGTGCTCCGCGCGTTCGTCGAATCGTTTCGCGGCGATTACACAACTTACTACCTCAACGGACACGCCACGCCGGCGCAAGTGTTGAGCATCGTCATTTTTGCCGCCGGCGCATTGCTCTGGTGGGTGTTGGCCGGAGCAAAACCAAAAGTTCGACCCCTTTGAAGCCCCGTTTTGAATGTCCTTGCGCACCGAAACCCTCCTCGTCGTCGAAAAGACGATGCCACACGAGCGACTCGACACGTTCCTGCGCGCGCAGTTCCCCACCCTCTCGCGTGGCGCGATTCAACGCCTCATCCAGCAAGGGGACATTCGCGTGGCTGGCAAACCGGTCAAAGCCTCACATCCTCCGCGCGCCGGAGAGAAAATCGAAATTCACTGGCCCGACGCCAGGCCCGCGGCTGCGCAGCCGCAGGAGATGCCCCTCGACGTCCTGTTCGAAGACGATGATCTGCTCGTGCTGAACAAGCCCCCCGGCATGGTTGTGCACCCGTCCGCCGGGCACGAGGAAAGCACGCTCGTCAACGCCCTGCTGCATCACTGCGCCGGACAACTCAGCGGCATCGGCGGCGTCGCGCGCCCCGGCATCGTGCATCGGCTCGACAAGGAAACCAGCGGATGCCTCGTCGTCGCCAAGGACGATCCGACGCATCTTGCGCTCTCAACGCAGTTCGCCGGGCGCGAAGTGGAGAAAATTTATCACGCGATTGTCTGCGGCGCGGTCACGCCCGAGCGCGGCGGGATTCGCGCGAACATTGCGCGGCATCCGTCGCACCGCAAGCGAATGGCCGTGACCGATGGCGGCGGGCGCGAAGCCTGGACGAGTTACCGCGTGCTCGAACGGCTGCGCGAGGCCGCGCTGGTCGAGGCGCTGCCGCACACGGGCCGCACGCACCAGATTCGCGTCCACTTGAAACACCTCGGCTTTCCGCTCGTGGGCGACGCGACGTATGGCAACCGCCAAAACAAACGGCTGACCGAATTGACCGGCTACGACGCGCCGCGCCAGATGCTCCACGCTCAGAAGCTCGCCTTCAGACACCCGCGCATGGGAAAGAAAATGAGCTTCGAAGCCCCGTGGCCGGAGGATTTCAAGGGAGCGCTGGCCGCGCTGCGATGACCTTAAGCTGTCGGAACCGCTGGATTGGCAAACTGCTTCGGGGACATGGCCCGAGGACGGCGGAGGATTCTCCTTCTCCCCAGGGGAGAGGGCCGGGGCGAGGGGAAAGAAAATGTGGCCATCCAACGGTTCCATGAGTCAGACCGTTCTCGCCGCTTGCCGAAGCTGGAGATTCGCTGTGCGAACCTCACGAAACACCACGCTTGAGTCATGCCCAAAAAATTGTAACTCGACCCTGTCAAGTCGGGTTATACTTTCGACGTGACCGCGGAACAAATCATCGGTTTATCGCTCGCGTTGTTCTTGATGTGCTTTGGCACTGCGGGCAGCATTTTGCCGGGTATTCCCGGCACGCCGTTGGTGGTGCTGGCCGCCATCGCCCACCGGCTGTACTTCGGCGCGGCCAGCGCGAGCAACACGGTGCTCGCGATCATTGTCCTGCTGATGGTCTTGTCGCTGGTGATGGATTATCTGGCGAGCATGGCCGGCGCGAAGAAACTGGGCGCCACCTGGCGCGGCGTGCTCGGCGCAATCGTCGGCGCGCTCATCGGGTTTTTCTTCAGTTTGCCCGGCCTCATTCTTGGCCCGTTCCTCGGCGCGCTGCTATTTGAAATGATCGGGGGCAGCGAATGGAAACGCGCTGCTCGCGCCGGCTTGGGCGCGGTGCTCGGTTTGTTCGTCGGCGCGCTCGGCAAAGTGGCCTGCTGCGTGGCGATGGCGGGATTGTTCGCGGTCAGCGTGATCCTGCGCTCGTTAAATCAGTGACTTCATCGCCCGGCGTGGCGCGGCCCACGTGTTGCGACATCCCTGAAGGCACGCCGTTTCACGTTTCAACCGCTCTAATTCCCTTTGACTCACCGCGCCGCTTGGCTATCCTTTCGCCCCTGTTTTTATATGGCGAAGCTGACGGTTAGAGAATTGGACGTGCGCGGCAAACGCGTCTTTGTGCGCGTGGATTACAACGTGCCCATGGAGGAAAAAGACGGCCAGATGGTCATCAACGATGTGACGCGCATCAAGGAAACGCTCCCAACGCTCGAACTGCTGATTGAAAAGGGCGCGCGCATCATTCTCGCCTCCCATCTCGGCCGACCCAAAGGCAAGCGCGAAGTGTCGCTGTCGCTGCGGCCCGTGGCAGCCACGCTCGCGGACATGATTCATCGGCCGATCGCGTTCGTGGACGATTGCATCGGTGAAAAGGTTGAAAAGACCGCGGACGCGCTGAAGCCAGGCGACATTCTGTTGCTCGAAAATGTTCGTTATTACCGCGAGGAAGAAGCGAACGAACCGACCTTTGCGGGAAAACTGGCCGACGGCGTGAGCGTTTACGTCAACGACGCGTTCGGCGCGGCGCATCGGGCGCACGCCTCGACCGAAGGCGTGGCGCGCGTCATCGCCCAACGCGGCGGCCAGTGCGGAGCGGGTCTGCTGATGGAGCGCGAGCTGAAATTTCTCGGCGACGAACTGGAAAATCCGGCGCGCCCGTTTATCGTCATCCTCGGTGGCGCGAAAGTGTCGGAAAAGATAAACGTCATTGATCGATTGCTGGAGAAAGCCGACACGATTTTAATCGGCGGCGCAATGACTTACACGTTTCGGCTGGCCTTGGGCAAGAAGGTCGGCAAGTCGCTCGTCGAGCCGGACCGCGTCGGGGTCGCCAGGGCCGCGCTCGACAAGGCCAAGGGGCGCAAAGTGCAGTTCTTGTTGGCGGTGGACAATATCGTCGCGACGCCGGTCGATACGGGCAAATTGAACCAGAAAGGCAAACCGGTCGTCGAGTGGCGAAACCCGCGCGTCAACGACAGCCTCGACATTCCCGACGCCGAGGAAGGCATGGACATCGGGCCGAAGACCATCAGAACGTTCACCGAAATAATTCCCAGGGCGAAAACGATTTTGTGGAATGGGCCGATGGGGGTGTTCGAGGACAAGCGTTTCGCCGAAGGAACGTTCGCCGTCGCACGGGCCGTCGCGGACACGACGCAGAAAGGCGCCAAGAGCATCGTCGGCGGCGGCGACAGCGTGAAAGCGCTGAACCTGACGGGTCTGAGCGACAAGGTGACGTTCGTGAGCACCGGCGGCGGCGCGAGTCTGGAGTTTCTGGAGGGCAAAGTGTTGCCCGGCGTGGCGGTGCTGAGCGACAAGTGAAGAGCGTCTTCATGGCAGCCAGGATACGGCAGAAAGTTGACCGCGCTCCACCCAAGTCCCCCAAAGGCCTGGACAGGACCGTGTGTGAAGTGGAGCGCCTCCCGGAACAGCGGCCGGGGCCCGGCGCTCTTTTAATGGAATCGAAAGGGCAGCAGTTGAACAAAGGAACGAAGATTGAAACTTTGCTTAACGGCTGAAGTACTCAATGGACAAGGGACGAAAGTTAATTATCGCGGGCAACTGGAAGATGAACAAGACCGTCGCAGAGGCGCTCGATCTCGTGAACGGCCTCAAGCGCGATCTCGGCAACATCAAGGAAGTCGATATCGTCGTCTGCCCGCCGTTTACGGCGCTGAGCGATGTTTCCAAGGCTATTCTCAACACCAACATCCGCCTGGGCGCGCAAAACATGAGCGAGCACAATTTCGGCGCTTACACAGGCGAAATCGCCGCCGGTATGCTCAAGGAATTTTCAGTGCGTTACGTCATTCTCGGCCACTCGGAGCGACGTCAGTATCAAAAGGAGACCGACGAGTTGATCGCGAAGAAGGCGCTGGCCGCGCACGCCGCTTCGCTTAAACCGATCGTTTGCGTGGGCGAAACACTGGCGCAACGCGAAGCGGGCCGGACGGAACTGGTGGTGGGGACGCAACTGCGCAAGAGCCTGGCCGCTTTGTCGGGCGGGCAGATGGAGGAAACCATTATTGCCTACGAACCGATCTGGGCTATCGGCACCGGGAAGAACGCCACGGCCGATCAGGCGCAGGACGTGCACATGTTCATCCGCAAACAGCTTGCGGCGATGTTCAACGAGACGGTTGCCAGACATGCGCGAATTCAATACGGTGGCAGCGTCAAACCGTCGAATGCCCGCGAATTGATGAGTCAGCGCGACGTGGATGGCGCGCTGGTGGGCGGTGCGTCGCTCGAAGACCGCAATTTTTCGGACATCATCAAGAACTGCGTGAACTGAGAGAGAAGGATTATGATGAGTTTTATTATTGGTTTGTTGACGGTCATTCTGGTGCTCGACTGTCTGTTTTTGCTCCTGCTGATATTGATTCAACTGCCGAAGAAAGAGGCGGGAGCGGGCGTCGCGTTTGGCGGCGGCGCGACCGACGCCTTGTTCGGCGCCGGCTCCGGCACCGCGCTGACGAAGATCACCAAATACTCCGCCGCAGTGTTCCTCGGACTGTCGTTATTGCTCTCGGTGATGCGCGCGCAACAAGCGAACGAAGGCGGCCGGAAGTTCGAAGAAGAGTTGAAAAGGAGAGCCGCGGCCGGACCGGTCATTGCGCCGTCTCTGGCGCCCACCAATTCCACGACCAGCACTGCCCCTGCCGCGCTGCCTCTGATCCCGCCCGCAAACTCCGCTGCGACCAACCCGGCCGCCGCGCCCGCAAAATAGATTCCGGGTCATGAAGACTTCGGCGAGCGCTCTTCGGGAAAAACCGGGAGCGCTTCGTCGTTTTTGGAACGCGGAGCACGGAACCTGCAACGCGGAGCCGATGCCAACGGGCTGCCGGACATTTTTCCTGGTTCCGCGTTCCGCGCGCCGCATGCCGGGCTGTCTGGCATTTCCGTTCCTGGCTGCGGTTCTACTCCTCGCTGGCTGCGCCCGCTCCGGGCCGACCGCCGACCTGGTGATCATCAACGGCGCGGAGCCGGAGTCGCTCGATCCGGGCCTTTTGACCGGCCAGGCGGACGGACGCGTGGCTCTGGAATTGTTTGAAGGGTTGACTCGTTACGATCCGACGAACGCCGCGCCGATTCCGGGCCTGGCCGAGAGCTGGGACATTTCGCCAGACGGCAGGGTTTACACCTTCCACCTCCGTCCCAACGCCGTCTGGTCCACCGGCGAACCAATCACGGCGCGCGACTTTGTTTATTCATGGCTGCGCGTGTTGAATCCGGGAACGGCAAGCGAGTATGCCGGTGTGTTGTTTTATCTCAAAAACGGCGAGGAGTATTGCAGCGGCAACCTCAAAGACGCTTCGCAGGTGGGAGTGAAGGCGATGGATGACCACACCTTGCGCGTCGAACTGAAAAATCCCACGCCTTTCTTCCTCGACCTCTGCGCTTATGTGACGCTCCGCGTTGTGCCGCGCCAGGCCATCGAAAAATACGGCGACCGCTGGCTGATGACCCGTCCCGTGCCGTGCAGCGGCGCCTACGAACTGGTCGCCTGGCGCGTCAACGACCGGATTCGACTGCGAAAGAACCCGCGTTACTGGGACGCGAAGCACACTCGCAGCGGAATCGTGGACCTGCTGCCCTGCGCCAGCGCCAACACCGCGCTGAACCTTTACGAGACCGGCGCCGCCGACGTTGTCTGGGACAAAAACCTTGTGCCGGGGGAACTGCTCGACATTTTGCTCAAGCGATCTGACTTCCACAGCTTTTCCTATCTCGGCACCTATTTCATTCGCTTTAACGTGACCCGGAAGCCGTTCGACGACGCGCGCGTGCGCAAAGCCTTCGCGCTGGCGATCGACAAAAAGCGAATCGTTGAAAAAATCACCAAGGGCGGCGAACAAATCGCTTCGGGCTACACGCCGAGGGGCATCCCCGGTTATGACACACCGGAGGGACTCGGCTATGAACCCGAAACCGCGCGAAAACTACTTGCCGCAGCCGGGTTCCCTGGCGGAGAGGGTATTCCCTTGGTTCAGTATCTGTGCGACACCACTTCGCGTCTGCACGAGCAAATCGCCGTTGAGCTGCAGGACATGTGGCAGGTCGAGCTGGGGGTTCACGTGGAGATTCGCAAACTGGAATGGAAGACGTATTTGCGGGCGCAGGGCGACCTCGACTACGACCTCTGCCGCAGCAGTTGGATCGGCGATTACATCGATGCCAACACGTTTCTGGACATGTTCATGAGCAACAACGGCAACAACCGCACCGGCTGGAAAAACCCCCGCTACGACGGATTGATTCGCGAGGCCAACGCGCAGCTTGACCGGCTAAAACGGATAAGCCTTCTGCGGCAGGCCGAGACCGTGTTGGTCCGCGAAGAAGCGCCCATCGCGCCGCTCTACTACTACGCCGGCCTGATGGATTACCGCGACAGCGAAATCAAAGGAATTTTCCCCAACGTGCTCGACGTGCATCCGATCCAGGCCATTTACAAAATGAGTGCAAAGTCCAACGCCCAACGTTCAAAGTCCGAAATGCCGACCGCCAGACAGCGGACAGGGTTCAGCGTTCACAACGGACCACCAACGACTGATCGCTGAAATGTATTTCCTCAAACGCCTGGTATTCACCATCCCGTTGATGCTGGTCATCAGTTTTCTGACCTTTGGCTTGATGC
>QHOP01000324.1 GCA_003219345.1 Verrucomicrobiota bacterium | reverse complement strand
AGCGGAAATGACGGGCAACGCGGCGTAAACCGGCGGTCCGCTCAACTTGAAAGAATTGGCTTCCGGCGGTGTGTCATCCTTGGCGCCTTCCCGGATCCAACGTTCAAACAGCGCGACTTCCTCTTTGGTCAGGGGGTCGCCTTCCTTGGGCATGTTCGGTTCCTCCCCGCTCACTTCCTCGATGACGCGGCTTTCGTCCGGTTTGCCGGGTTTAAACGCAGGTCCGTGCTTGCCGCCTTTCTGAAAAGCGGAGTAAGTCGTCAGGTCGAGTTCACCCTTCAACTTGTCGGGGTGTTGACAGCCCGTGCAACTCCGTTTCAGTAGGGGAACAACTTCGTGATAAAAGCTCACCGGCTTCGTGTCGTCTGCTCCGGCTGCGAGCGCAACCGTGACCCAAATCAGCAAACCCGCCAGAGAGTGTTTCCGTGCAAACATAAATTTTCAGGCCTGACGCATCTTCGTCGTCATCCGAACCGCCGTCAACGTACGTGTTGAGCAGCCAACGCACGCGTTACTTCGCCGAAGCGGTCTTCTCTGCAGCCTGGTCATTCCCTTTTTCGGGAGCGGGCGCATTGATCGTCACTTTGAGCGGCGGCGCGCGGAACTGATAGCTTCGGCCATTGACATCGGCAGTGCCAATGACCGTCAAGGAAACTTCCTTGCCCGCAGGCGCTCTGTCGGTCGCGACGATCTTATACGCGGCTTCCGACGCGCCGCGCGTGATGTTCGTCGAGTTAATGACGATGCCTTCGGGAACGCCTTCAACCTTCAAGCGGATGTCATCGGTGAACCAGCCGCGTCGGTTGGCCTTTACGGAAAATTCCGCTTCGCTGGCGGCCGATTTCCTGTCGGGCGGCAAGGCGGTGACGGCCAGCCGCGGCAGCGAATTGGCCAGCGTGAACGGGAACGGGTCAACCGTCAGTGGAATGGCACGGCTGTACTGCACCACCGTTTTGCCCTCCGCTTTCGCCTCACCCTTAAACAGAATCAGTCGCGTCCCGGTTTCGGAGTCGAGTTTGGCCTTCAAAAGGAGCGTGGCGCGGCCGTCGGTTGCCTGCACGGTTACAGGTTTGAGTTCCACATTTTTGGTCAGCGGTTCTTTGCCCGAGGAAAATCCTTCCACTGTCACTTGAATCTCTCCCAGGAAACCCTCGAAGCGGTGGACCGCGACCTCGACGGTCGTGGATTGATCCTGTTCTGTTCGCGCGCTGAGCGTGACGGGTTCGAGTGTGAACGGCGGTTTGTCCAGCACGGTGAGAAAAGCTTCGCGAACCGCGCGGCCATTTGTCTCCGGCCGACCTTCGCGGTTCACGCGTTGTCCGCCAATGACGCCGCTGGCGGCGAGTTTGATGAGGTGATGACCCAGTGGCGCAACTTCGGACGCGTGCAGGATAATCATGGGACTGACCGTTGAATCTGCCGGCACGAGCAGCGGCTCTGCCGTTACGCCCGCCGGCATGTTCTCGAGCCGAGTCTCGACCGCGCCGTCGAAGCCCGCCTGTCGCTGCACTTCGACGCCCACTACCGTGTAGCTGCCGCGGTAGAGACGCGGCGTATCCGGGTAGAAACTCACGGTGAAATCCGGTTTCGGCGGGCGAACCACGAGGCGATACGCGAAGTCCTCCCCGTTCCGTTCTAACAGGTCGCGAATCTTGATGACATACTCGCCGGCCTCGCTGAAGCGCTGTTCAATTCGCGCGTCGGCGCCGACTGTATCGTCGTTCTGTTGAATCACTTTTCCCTTCGCGTCAGTGAGATAAAGGACAGCGTCGAGCGGCGATCCAAACCGGCTGGCTTCCACTTCAAAGATATAGGTCTGGTCCTTCTCGACCTTGAACTTGAACTGGTCCACGTCCTTTTCGCCGTTGATGCGACCGTTGATCACGACGGGAAGATTTGCCGCGTTCGCGTTGGTGAGCGCATTGTTCGGCTCCGTTTCAGTGAACTCGGCCAGTCCACCCACGTCGAACAAAACAGGATTGGAATAGCCTTTGGCCGTCCGAGCACGGATTTCCTGCTGACCCATCGGCGCGGTTGGTTCAACTTTCAATTTCATCTTTGACAGAGCGTCAAGATTCCGCCCGCGCAACGAAACCTCGACCGATTTCCCTCGCTGGCTGCCGAGCGGAAAAATGCCATCGAGGTAAGGCAGTTCGCCGGCGACGATGCGATACTTGAAATCTTTGGCCCCCTGGTAACGGAAATCCCGGATTTGCAGGAAATACTCGCCGTCGTGCGGAACGGTGAAATCAATCAATGAATCGAGTCCGTTGACATCTTCGCTGCGAACCAGTTCTTTGCCGCCCGCGTCGAGCAGAGCGAGCGAAGAGTCGAGCGGCGAACCGGAGCGGAAGGCGTAAACATCAAAAATCAGCCGTTGGTCCTTTTGCGCTTTGAACCGATAAAAGTCACTCTCCGCGGATTCCTGAATGACACCGTTGATCGCAACGGGCAATTCGACCCATTGCGCGTGGTTCGTGTCGTTGTTCGGTCCTGACTCCGTGACCTGGCGAAGAAAGTCCACGTTCAATATCACCGGTTCCGACACGCCTGTCGGCGTAACCGCGCGAAGCTCGCGCGCGCCCAGCGGCGCCTCCGGCGCGACGGTGACGCTCACGCGCAGTTTTCTCTCATCGTCCTCCCCGGGCACAATCCCGCCGCGACTGCTTTCCAGGTTGGCGCTGTAAACCGGCGGGGGCGCATTCGTGGCCGTCAAACTGCCCTCGCCGCTGAAGATGAACCCGGTCACTTCCGAAAGATTCTCCCCTTCGAGAGTCACCACTGAAGTCGTGCCGCGCTGAATCGATTCAGGTGAGACGGAAGTGAGTTTTGGGATGGGCTGGGATTGAACAGAGACAACAAAAAATCCGAACAGCACGAGGCAAAGGATTAGCGCCGGCTCACGACGGCGGCTACGGCTCCGGAATTCAACGCGCGAGTCGTTTAGGGGAAATCCCTCCCGAAGGGAGGCGCTTTCTCCGCGGCGGACCTTGCGAGAACGCTCCGGCTTTGAAAGCCGGCGATCCGTGCTGCTCCCTCTCCCCAAGGGAGAGGGCCGGGGTGAGGGGAGGCAAATCTCACGAAAATTCAGGAGCCGTTTAAAAAAGAGGAGGCGCACGCAACTCGCTTCTTATTCGACGGCTGCCTAACCAAACAATCCCAGCACCGGCTCGGCCTGCACCAGTTCGCGCGGCTGATTGAGATGGTTGTAAGCGATGGTGTGCGGATCGATCCCCAGCGCGTGATACACCGTCGCCAGAATCTGCATCGGATGCACCGGGTTCTCCGCCGGGGATGAACCCGTCGCGTCGGACTTGCCATAGACCGCGCCGCGCTGAATCCCGGCGCCGGCGACCAATCCCGTATAGCAGTACGGCCAGTGGTCGCGTCCGTCCGGTGAATTGCTGTTGCCTGACGTGCTCACCCCGAGGCGCGGTGAACGCCCAAACTCGCCAACGGCGATGACCATCGTTTCCTTGAGCAAACCGCGCTGGTCCATGTCTTCGAGCAACGCGGACAATCCGCTGTCGAGTTTCGGGCAATGAATGTCGCGCAGCGGCCCGAAATTCGCCGCGTGCGTGTCCCAGGCATCCACCTTTGGATCGCCATTCGCAACCGCCGGCCAGTTCATTTGAACAAATTTGGTCCCGGCTTCGATGAGCCGCCGCGCGAGCAGGCAGCCCTGCCCGAAGGTGTGGCGGCCATAACGGTCGCGCATTTTGTCCGGTTCCTGCGCGAGATCGAACGCGTTGCGCGCGCGGCCCGACAACACGAGGTCAAAAGCCTTCCGGTAATACTTATCAAGCGCGTAATTGGAAACGGCCTTTTCTATTTCCGGCATCGCGTCTTCGACCTTCTTGAGCAGCGTCTCGCGCCGCTCCATCCGCTCCTTGGAAATGCCTTCGCGCAACGAGAGGTCGTCCAGCTTGATCTCCTTGGCCGGGTCCTGATAGAAGTAATACGGGTCAAACGCCGGACCGAGGAAGCCCGCCGTGCCGCCTTTGCCGATGACATTGCTCTCCTGCAACGGACGCGGCATCATGACGAACGGGAACATGGGCAGATCGGACGGGTGCAGCCGCGTGATCTGGGAACCCGCGTGCGGAAAATCATTCGGCGCGGGCGGTTCGAGCTGGCCGGAGGGCGAAACGCGGTCGGGCGTGTAACCGGTCATCATCTGATAAATCGCCGCCGTGTGATTGAAGAGGCCCGCCGGCGTGTAGCTCACCGAGCGGATCAACGTCGCCTTGTCCATCTGTTCGGCAAGTTTCGGCATGACTTCGCTCAACCATATCCCCGGAACCTTCGAGCGCAGCGTTTTGAACTCGCCGCGGATGTTGGACGGCGCTTCCGGTTTCGGGTCCCAGATGTCCAAGTTGCTCGGAAAGCCCTGCAGAAAGAGCAGGACGACCGACTTGGCTTTGCCCCAACCGGCTTTGGATTTCGTGGCGTCGGACGCGTTTTCGGCGGCGAGCGCCTGTAATTTCAAAACGTCGCCCAGCCCCACGCCGAACAAGCCGGCGCCGCCGACGCGAATAAACTCGCGACGGCTCCAGCCGTCGCATGTGCTACCGGGATTTCCTGGGATTGATAACATAGACACCTCAGTTTCTTGCTTTGCTCCAGGTTGTGGTCATTTGATTCACTATTTTAAATTGCGCGGCCAAAACGGCTTGCTGTTAGGCCGGAATGACTCCTTAAGCTCAGCAAATCCGATCTCGCCTCTTGTCAGGTTGATGAGCATCGGCAGATCCGTCAGAGAGTATTGGTCCATCAACTCACCGATCGCCAATTTGCGCCCTGAGCGCGACCACGTTTCGAAAGCAAAAACATCAACCAAGCGTCCAGCCGCAGATGTGATTCGTCGCGTGACGAGCACGCGGCCGCCGGACGAAAACCAAACGGCCATGGCGAGGAACAACAGCGGAGGTGCAAAAATCCCCAGCAGCACCACACCTGCCACTCGCTCAATCAGCTTTTGTAACCAAGTGAGGGTTTTCATACGCTACCGATTAAACAAAAACGCCGGGCTGTTCATCAGCGCCCACGTCAGGTCCTGTGCGACTTCCAATCGCGAGCCGCCCGCCGAGAAATCCACCGCGCCGCTTTCCTTGTCCGTCGGCGGACGGTTCAACACTGAGATGTAAATGTCTTCGACCACCTTCTGATCGTCCTTCTCGCCTTCGACAATCTTGGCGATGCGATTGGTCGGCGCGGCGAGGCTCTCGCTGATGGTGGTGCCATTGATAAGGTTCAAGGCATGCGCCAGCGTCACGTTGCTGTTCCGCTCGCATTCGCAGGCCGACTGTCGTTTTGGCCGGCCGAAGAGAGACAGGAAATCGTTCCCGGCCACCATGCCGTCCGGCAACTCGACCGGCCTCATGCCGGCGGGCAAACCTTTGAACTTCGGGCGGTCGCCGGTGGCAATCGCGATCGCGTCGAGCATCTGCTCGGCGCTCAAACGACGCGGCAGGGCGTGCGAGAAATTGACGTTGTCGTCCTCGTTCCACTTGTTTTTGTTGATCGAGAGTTGATACGTCCGCGAGAGGCAGATGTTGCGCATCAGGTGCCGCACGTTGAAGCTGCTCTCGATGAAATCCTCCTTGAGCGCCTCGAGCAGTTCCGGGTTGCTCGCCGGATTGCTGCCGCGGATGTCGTCCACCGGATCAATGATGCCGCGCGCGAAGAAATAACTCCACGCGCGATTGGCCATCGCCTCGGCGAAATACGGATTGTCCTTCGACACGAGCCAATTCACAAACGCCACGCGCCGGTCCCCGTCCTTCGGCGGCTCTGGCGCTTCGCCCACGGGCACTTTCGGAGCCACGTCCATGCCGGTCTTCGGATATTGCACCTCGCCGTCGTCCTTCAGATAGACAATCTCCTCGCCGGGCACCTGCATCAGGTCGCCGGTGAAGCTGCGGACGGATTCCTTGCCCAGCGAACCGCGCTTGATCGCCACGCGTGCGAAGTAGGCGCCAAACTGGTAGTACTGCTTCTGCGTCCACTTCTCGAACGGATGATCGTGGCACTTGTTGCAATTGAACCGGACGCCGAGAAAGGTCTGGCTCACGTCCTCGGTAATCTTGCCCGAATCGCGCAGCGCCCGGTAGTAATTCACTTCCGGGTTCCGATACGAACTGCCCTCGGCCAGCAGCATCTCGCGAACAAATTTGTCGTAAGGCTTATTCTCCGCGATGCAGTGCTGAATCCAATTGCGGAACACCCAGACGCCCTTTTGTCCTAAATGCTCGCTGTTGCACTGGAGCAGGTCGGCCCATTTGTTTGCCCAGTATTCGTTGTAGTCTTCGCTGGCCAGCAAATCGTCAATCAGTTTCTCGCGCTTTTGTCTGCCCGGAGTTTGATCGGCGAGAAACGCCCGCACGCGCTCGGGCGTCGGCGGGAGGCCGGTCAAATCGAGCGAAACCCGGCGGATACACTCCGCGTCGGTGCAAAGTTCCGACGGCAGGATTTTCATCTTCTTCAACTTCGCATCAACGAGTTTATCAATGTAGTTGTATTCGGCCACGTCCTGCCATTTGTAACCGGTCCGATCGCCCATGACCGTGACGAGCTTCGTTGCGTAGCAGCCTTCATAACGGACGAGCACGGCCGCCTCGCCCCTGCGCAGACCGGTCACGATGCTGTTTTTGACTTCGGCCACGTCACCGTTGTTGCTGCTGAGAATCGCGTCGCGCGTTACCTCGCGCACGTTGCCCTCCGGGTAATGCGCCAGGACGAGCAGGTGCTGCGAGCGACCGGGCAAATCCAGCTCGACATCGGAAGGGAGGACTTCAATGGACTGCGGGCGGTTCTTCACCGGGTCCTCAAATTTTGTGCCCTCGGCAATCCACTGGCGGAGGATGTTGTATTCTCGGGAACCGGGCTTGAGTGCCTGCCGGCCTTCGTGCGGGACTTCGGCGGTGGGTTTGAGCAGCATCAGGCTCTCCTCCACCTTCACCCGGTTAAAGCGGCGGCCCGAAAGGTCATTGATCAACGCCTGATAATCGTATTCCGGGTCGTAACCGCGGAGCGAGAGTTTAAAACCGTTCTTGCCTTTGGCTGAACCGTGACAGGTCCCTGCGTTGCAACCGAGCTTGCTCAGGATCGGCTGCACGTCGCGGACAAAACGGATTTCAGGGACGCCCGCGTCTTTGATCGTGACCGGCAATTTTGTTTTGAGCCCGCCGATCGCAATCGTCACTTCCCCATTGCCTTGCTTTTGGGCGTGAACGTAACCCGCTTTGTCAATTTCAATGTTCGGCGAATCGGTTTTCAGCACCGCTTCATCCGTCACGTCGAACCGCTGGCCCGGAGCCGTTTCCCCGAAAACCAACACACGGCGCTCGTCGCGGCCGTCGTCCAGAGTCAGAGAAGGCGGCTCTACTTTGATCGAGCGAAGAAGCGGCAACGCCGGCCTGGGCGGCGGCGCGTTCTTGTTCGACCCGGTCCCTTCCGCGGCGCGCCCGTGGGGAAGGCTGGCTGCCAGAGCCAGCGTAAGGCAAAATACAATCCGACGGTTCATAAGCTCAATCCGTTTCCGCAAAGGCATTGGTTTTCGACGCGGTGGCGACCGAAAATATTCTGCCGAAAATACTTTTTCTGTGATGCCCTTAAGATAGGGCTGCCGGCCCTTCTGCACAATAGGCAAAGCTATCAATTTTTACGTAAAATTATTCCCTGCCACGCCTGCCTGAAGAGACAAAACCATTTCAACCGCGACTTCAAACGAATGACGGGCGTTTCTCCCTCGGAATACCGTCAGCCGGACCAGACGCAGCACAAACCGCCGGTTCAGAATTGAACACCCCGCCGCGCACGCGGGTCGGACTCGCCGTCACACTTCAAAATCAAAAATGACCACGTCTTCGATCAACGGAAGCACCGCCGTCTTGACCCGTTCATGCTCCGGATGCGGCAAATAAGCGTCGCGCGCTGCAGCGTCGGTGAACGTCATCACAAAGCCGTGCGTGTAACCTTTGTTTAAACCTTCCGGACTGTTGTTCACCCCGGCGACGTAGTCCTCGACACCCGGCACGTTCTCGCTCAACTCCATAAGTTCATCCAATACCGTTTGGACCTGCTCTTCCGTCGTTCCCCCCTTGAACCTGAAGAGCGCGATGTGCTTGATTTTGGTCATATTTGTTTAGGATAAATTAAATGCGGGCTTCAGTGTGCGCGAAAATCGGAGCAGCGTAAAGCCCGCATGTCGAAAAATTCCCATCCGGCTTACTTCGCAGCCAGGGCTGCCTCAACCGCCTCAAGCACCTCCGTAGCATCCGGCCTGGTCTGCGGCTCGAAACGCTTCAAAATTTTCCCGTCCCTGCCGATCAGAAATTTCCCGAAATTCCATTTGATGTCGCCGGGAAACGGCGAGCCCTTGCCGGACAACGCGGCGTAGAGCAGGTGTTGCTCGTTGCCCTTAACGTGGAGCTTCGCGAACAACGGAAAGGTCACGTCGTATTTCTCGGAGCAAAACCTTTTGATTTCCTCGTGCGTTCCCGGCTCTTGCGCGCCGAAATCGTTGCACGGAAAACCGAGCACGGTAAACCCTTGGTCTTTGTATTTCCGATGAATCGCCTCCAGCGCCTTGTATTGCGGCGTGAAGCCGCACTGCGACGCCACGTTCACCACCAGCAACACCTTGCTTTGATAGGCCTTCAGCGAGGTGTCCTTTCCGTCGATGTCTTTGAGCGGGATGCCGTAAAGCGAAGGCTTGCTTTGAGCAAAAGCGATTTGCGCCAACATGATCGTTGAAAGAATTGGGATGATTTTCATGCGACCAGTATGGTTAAACATCCGTCTCACTCCAAGCCCCAATTTTTTCTGCTCTCCGATACCAGGGGTTGCTCTAAGTTCGACGTATCTGCTTGAAAAAACCCGATGCTGATCGCGGGAATTTCGCTCGTCCTCGTTCTCGTCCTTGTCAGTTTCAAGGCGGTTCGAGGACGAGGAGGAACCTCACGACGAGTGGCGCTTCTGATTGTCATTCCCGGCGTTGGGCTTATTGAATGACCGCCAGATTCAGAATCCGGCGGCCTTGATCGCGACGAGCACGATCCCTGCCAGCAGCGGCGCGCTTGTTTTGATAACCGGCGAAACCGTTGACGATTCGGCGACGTAAATCTGCTTGAGCACTTGCAGGTAGTAGTAAAGCGACACCGCGCTCATCGCGATGGCGAAGACAACCAGCCAGAGCAAGCCGAGTTTTTTCGGCTGCGCGTTCACCGCGGCAGTGAACACGTAGAATTTTCCGAAAAATCCCGCCAGCGGCGGAATGCCCGCCAGCGACAACATGAAAATCATCATGCAAAACGACAAGAGCGGCGCGCGCCGACTTAATCCCGCAAAGTCTGAAAACCGCGCCTCCCCCGCCCTTTCTTCCACAACCGACACGACCCCGAACGCGCCAAGCACCGTCAGCGCGTAGGTCACGACGTAATAAACCAGCGCGGCGACTCCTTGCAGGTTGTCGGTCAAAACTGCCAGCAAGGCATAGCCGCCGTGCGCTATGGCGGAATAAGCCAGCAGCCGTTTCACGTTGCTCTGCGCGATGGCCGCAAGATTGCCCAGCAGCATCGAAAAGACCGCGATAACCGCGAGCAACGGCACCCAGCCCGAGGCGAACGCGCGCCACGCGCCGTTGCCTTCCGCGCCCGCGAACCCAAGCATCATCACTTTGCCCAGAATGAAAAAACTCGCGACTTTGGAGCCGGATGCGATGAGCGCCGCGCTGGGCGTCGGCGCGCCTTCGTATGCATCCGGCGCCCAGAGATGGAACGGCACCGCCGCGATCTTGAACCCGAAGCCGATGACGGTCATGACGATCGCCGCGGCCAGCGCCGGATCGAGCCCCTTGCCTTTCAGCGCCGCAGCAATCGGTCTCAATTCAATCGAACCTGTCAAACCGTAGAGGAGGCTCAAGCCAAACAATGTAAATGCCGCTGCCATGCCGCCGAACAGAAAGTATTTCAGAGCGGCCTCCGCGGACCTGAGGTTTCGCTTGTTGAAGGCGGTGAGGATGTAAAGGGACAGGCTGAGCAATTCGAGTGAAATGAAAATCATGAGCAGGTTCTCGGCGCTGACCAGGAACATCATCCCCACGGTCGCCAACAACAGCAGCGCGAAATATTCGCCGGTGTGATCCGTGAAGGTCGAATCAATCGAAACCCACGCCGTGAACAGCGTCAAAACCAACACTCCCTGCTTCACCCATTGCGTTAGAGGATCCACCACCAGCAGGCCGCTCAGGAAACCCGGCGCCGTCTCCTGTTGGACCTGATGCATCCAGAAAATCGCAACCAGGCAACTCGTGCCCGTGACCAGCGCTGCAATCATTCGTCGAAATTTGCCTTCCGCCGGCCGCATGATCCCAAGATCAATAAACAGCACCGCCAGCGCCGCCAGCGCCACGATCGTTTCCGGCATCGCCAGCTTGAGAATGTCGAAGTAGCCGACAGCGCTCACAAGGCACCTGCCCTTCTCAGTCCTTCGAATAACGGTGAGTTCAAGCTCGGCACGATCAAATCGAGCAGCAGTCGCGGGTAGAGACCGATGACCAGAGTCGTCGCCATCAGGATCACCGCGCCGATTCGTTCGGGACCTGAAATGGGTTTAAGCCCGTGATCGGTTTGCCGCGGATTCACCTCCGCAGTCACCTCTCCGAAAAACGCCTTCTGCAACACGCGCAGCGTGTAGGCCACACCGATTAAAATTCCGATGCCGGCGCAAACGGTCATCGTGGGAAACGAGCGCCACGCGCCGATGAGCACCTGGAGTTCCGCCACAAATCCACTGAAGCCCGGCAACCCCATCGACGCCGCGCTCGCGACAACGAACGTCGCCGCGGCAAACGGCAGCGCTTTGTTCAAATCCATTCCTTCCAGGACTTCCAGTTCGCGTGTGTGCGCCCGATCATAGACCATGCGTCCGACCACCGCGAACAGCAGGCCCCCGATAATCCCGTGTGAAAACATCTGCAGCACCGCGCCGCTAAAGCCGATCTCGTTCAGCGTCATCAGGCCGCCATCGCGCCATAGACAATTCCGGTCACCGCCAGCAATGCGATAGGCATCTGCCACGCTTTGGCTCCGAGCGGAAACAGCGTCATCGCCACACGGAACGCTCCGTAAGCGCCCAGTTTCATCACCACGCCGGCCAGCAGCATCGACGCCGCGGTCGGCGCCTCGACGTGACCGGTTGGCGCCCAGGTGTGAAACGGCCACAGGCCGGCGAGAATGGCGAAACCGACAAAGACCAGCGGGAACCCCCAGGCTTGGAAGTGTTCCGGGAACGGATACTGCGCCAGGTCGATCAGGCTCATCGTCTTCGCGCCGGCGACGACGTAAGCCGCGATGATACCGACGAGCACCATCGCGCTCCCGACAAACGAATAGAGCGCGAGTTTCATCGCGCCGTATTCCTTGCGCGTCGAACCCCAGATGGCGATGAGGAAGTATTTCGGGATAATCGCCAGTTCGTAAAAGACGAAGAGCAGAAACACATCGAAGCTGAGGAAAACGCCATAGACCCCGCCGATGAGCGTGAGGTAAAAGGCGAAGAACTCTTTCGCGCGCTGCTCGATGTTCCAGGAGAAGAGAATGCCCGCCACAGCGGCGATGCCCGTGAGCAACACAAGCGTCAGACTGATCCCGTCCGCCGCGAGATGATAATGGATACCGAGCGTCGGAACCCAGGACACGTCACACAAAGTGTTCAGCCCGGCGCCCGCCTTGAATGTTCCGGCCAGCGCGACAGCAAAACCGGCCATTGCCGTCAGCAACGCCGCGACTCGCGCCGCCTGTGCATTGTCCCGCGGAAGAAGCGTCAAGACCGCCGCGCCCAGGAACGAGGTGTAGATAGTCCAACTCAGCATAGTTATAACCCCAGACGCTGCCGCACGGAGCGGGCAGTGGCTGCGACGTTTGGGCTTGTATTGGTCGCGTATTGATCCAATGTGAGCCGAATCAAGTTTTTCTCTCGCCCCGCATGGAACCCCGCTGCTGTTTGAACGACGAAAGATTCATACTGATCGATCCGCGATGCTAGTCGATCCCAACGACCTCCCGTGACGCTCATTTGCCGCGCGGAATAGGTCAAAAGGAAGCGCAATGCGGTCGTTGCGCCAATGCGCACGATGTGATTGGTATGTGTCAACGCCGTTAGCAGAACCGCCACTCCTTCGTCACCGGAACCAGTAAGCGCCAAGGCGGCGCTATAAGCTGTTGTCTGCTGTAATAAGACATTTGTCAACGCGGGCAGGGCCGGCGTTCCAATTGCCGCGAGCGACAACGCGGCGTAGCGGCCACGTTGATCCTCGGCCAGATAACCAACGATCTCAGGGACAGCTGCTGCTGCTGCCGGCCCTAAGATGTCAAAGCCCTGGGTGGCGTTGGCCCAATCTTCGTACGCCCAATGGAACTGAGTTCTCGGGAAGCGGGATTTCCTGGAATTCGGTTCCATTTCGTGAATGAAACGTTTCAGCGAAGAATCTTCTGCGCGCATCAGTCGCAGAAGTGTAGGAATTCCATTTATTCCTATTGCCTGAATCGCCGCCTCGGCCTGCCTCTGCTGTTCTTCCGGCCTTCCGGGTCTCATATCTCCGAGCCAACTGCTCAGCCGACGGCCTTGCCATCTTGGTTCACTAAACCAAAAGGAGTACGCCACAATCACCGCGACCAGAGCCACCCCGACGACGGTGATACCCAACCTTTTGATTCCAGACTTGTGTGAATTGCCGTCCATTCGTGGTCAGAACTTCAATTGCGCCACCAGTTCCACCACGGTTGCGTTGACAGCACCGATGGCCAGTTGCGGATAAATGCCCAGCACAAACATCAACCCGATGGCGGGCAAGACGATCAATCGTTCGGACAGCGTGAGGTCGCCGAACGCGCGCCATTTTGCATTCAACGGTCCGTTGAAAACGCGCTGGATGACCGTCAGAATGAAGACCGCGGTCACGAGCAGCCCGATCACGGACAACGCCGTCGCCCAAGTCGCCAGCAGGAACGCGCCTTTGAAAATAAGAAATTCACCCACGAATCCGTTGAGTCCCGGCAATCCAAGCGAGGAAAACAGCGCGATGCCCATCAGGCCGCAGAAGACCGGCGCGACCGCGCGCAGTCCGCCAAACTCGTTCAGCCCGCGCAATCCGCCGGTGCGTCGTTCGATGAAGCTAATGAAACAGAACACGGTCGCCGCCGTCAGCCCGTGGTTGAACATTTGCAGCAACACGCCGTTAAAGACCGCTGCTTTTTCCGCGGCCAGACGCGGGTCGTCGCCGATCAATTTCGCCAGCGCGAAAACGCCGAGCAGACAGTAGCCAAGGTGGTTGATGGATGAGTAAGCGAACGTCCGTTTCAAATCCTTTTGCGCAAAAGCAGCGGCGGCACCGAACACAATCGTAATAACCGCCAGCCACATCAGCGGGGTCAGCACCCAACGCACTTGTTCCGGAAAGATGGGCAGCAGAATGCGCAAGAAGCCATAAACTCCCATCTTCGACATCGCGCCGGTCAGCAACATCGTCACGGGCGTCGGCGCTTCCGCGTAGGCCAGCGGCAGCCAGGTGTGGAACGGCACCAGCGGCACTTTGACGGCGAAGCCCAGAAATGCGCCGGCAAAGATGACAAGCGCGAGTTGTTTGGCTGTCAGGTCATACCAGCCGAGTTTCACCGAAAGAGCCGAGGCCAGTTCGCCGGTTCGGCCCAATTCACCTAAACGAATAAAGTCGAAAGTCCCGGCCGCCTGGTAGAGGGCCAGGAACGACAGCAACAACGCCACGCTGCCAACCATCGTGTAAACGAAGAATTGCGTGGCGGCGGCGCTGCGTTGCGGCCCGCCCCAGAGTTTGATGAGAAAGAAAGCCGGAACCAGGCTCAGTTCCCAGAAAATGAACCAGTGAAAGAAATTCAATGCGGTAAACGTGCCAAACAACCCGGCTTGAAGAAAGAGAACCAGCGCGTAATACAGCGGCGGGCGGTAACCCAAACCAGAATCACCCTCACCCGGCCTTTGGTCACCCTCTGCCCGTCCGACGGGGAGAGGGCCGGGGTGAGGGGCGTCTCCAAACATTTTCCACGACGCCAGCATGGTCATCGGCACAACGATGGCGGACAGCACAATCATCAGCAGGCTGAGGCCATCGGCGCCGACAAAGTATTCAATGCCAAGTGACGGAATCCACAGGTGTCGCTCGACGAATTGCAACTCCGTCAATGTCGAATCAAAGTTCTTCCCGACAAACATTGCGAGACCGAGCGAGACCAAACTGAACGTGAGCGCGAGGCTGCGCGCGAGAGTCCTTCGTTGCGCGCCGATGCCGAGGACGATGAATCCGCCGATCAGCGGCGTGAACGTGAGTACGGTCAGCCAGGCAAATTCGCTCACAGCAATCCCCCTCATTTTCCGCACCCCCAGGTCAGCAAAAGCAGCAGAACCGTCAACGCCATGCCGATGACGCTGAGATAGTTTTGCACCTGCCCGTCCTGCAACCGTGACAAGAGACCGCCGCCCCTCCGAAGTCGCTGACAGACTTCATCGAAGCCGAGGTTCACCACGTACTCGTCAATGACACGATTGAGCCAGGAGAGTCCGAGCACAAAGCAGGAAACGATGATCACCAGCGTGTCCAGAACGACGCTGTCGAGCCAATGACAAAAGCGCGCGAAGGTCGCATTGAAACGAACGACCGTCGCTTCATACAGCTCATCGACAAAGAATTTGTTCCGCAGGGCATCGAACGCGCCCGCGTGAATCTCTTCGAGCGGGTCCGGCGCGTCGGCTGTTTTCGCGGGCGCACGACCGTAGAGCCACCACGCGCCGCCGATGCCCGCCGCGACAACGAGTGTGGATAGGAACATCACGAACAGCGTTTGCCACTGGAACAATTTGCCCGGATCGAAGACGGGGGCGTATCCGTTCAGGTAACTTTGAAACCACGGCCAGGCGGGTGTGCCGAAGAAGCTGAGCAGTACGGCGAACCCCGCCAGAATCATTAACGGCCCGGTCATCACCGGCGGACTTTCGTGCGGCCCCGCGTAAGCCAATCCGCTTGAAGAATGAGAAACCCTCCTGTCGCGGTTATTGCCGAAAAACACGTAACACACCTGTCGCGTCATGTAGAACGAGGTGAGCGAGGCGCCGAAAACTCCGAGGCAAAACGGCCAGATCGACGGCTTCCAGAGGAATGCCTCGTGGAGAATTTCATCTTTGCTCCAAAAACCGGAGAACACCAGCGGGAAACCCGCGAGCGCCATCATGCCGACCGAGTAGGTCACAAACGTCACGGGCATGGACAGTCGCAATCCACCCATTTCGCGAATGTCCTGTTCCTCGTGAGAGCCATGAATCACTGAGCCGGCCCCCAGGAACAACAGCGCTTTGAAAAAGGCGTGAGTGATGAGGTGGAAAATCCCCACCGCGACTCCGCCCACACCCAGACCCATCATCATGTAGCCGAGTTGCGACACAGTGGAGTATGCCAGGATGCGTTTGATGTCGGTCTGGGCGACGGCGATAAGCGCGGCAAAAACGGCCGTGACGGCGCCGACCCAAGTGATGGCTCGAAGGGCGAACGATGACTCTGGCACGGATTTTGAACTCAGATAAGCCTCCTCGTTTTCAAACAA
>QHOP01000323.1 GCA_003219345.1 Verrucomicrobiota bacterium | reverse complement strand
GTCTGTCATTGAAGTTCAGGGTCTCACCAAGTCCTTCCGCACTTACAAAAAGAACCCCGGACTCAGCGGTGCCATCAAAGGACTTTTTCACCGCGAGTATGAAATGACCTTCGCGGTGAAGGACGTCAGCTTTTCCATCGAGGAAGGCGAGTTGGTCGGTTTCCTCGGCCCGAACGGCGCCGGCAAAACCACGACCCTGAAGATGCTTTCGGGCCTGCTTTATCCCACGAGCGGCTCAGCCAAAGTGCTCGGCTACGTCCCCTGGGAACGGAAGGACGGTTACCGCCGCCAGTTTGCGCTGTTGCTCGGGCAAAAAAACCAGCTCTGGTGGGATTTGCCCGCGCGCGAGTCGCTTGAACTTAACGCCAAAATTTACGGCATCCCGAAAGATTCCTTCGAGCGCACCGTGGCCGAAATGACCGCACTGCTCACCGTCGAGGACAAGCTCAATGTCATGGTGCGCGAACTGTCGCTCGGCGAGCGGATGAAAATGGAGTTGATTGCCTCGCTGTTGCACCAGCCGAAAGTTCTTTTCCTCGATGAACCGACCATCGGTCTCGATGTTGTTTCCCAAATGACCGTCCGCGAATTTCTGCGCCATCACAACGCCAAGCGCAAAACAACCATCCTGCTCACGAGCCATTACATGGCCGACATTCAGGAACTTTGCCAGCGCGTCATTATCATTGATCACGGAACGATTTTCTTCGACGGCCGGTTGAGCCGAGTACTTGACCGCTTCGCCGACTTCAAACTGATCACGATACAGTGCGACGGGGGCAGCCAGTGTCCGGCGGAAAAATTGAAGAAATACGGTGAAGTAGTCGAGCACAGCGAGGTTGCGATCAAACTGAAGGTGAAACGCGACCGCGTCATTCCTGTTTGCAAAACATTGCTCGACGAACTGCCCGTCAGCGACATCGACATTGAGGAGGTCCCCATCGAAGATATCATCCGCCAGATTTTCGCGCGGTAACGGCGCCCGCGGTTACCTTCTCAATCGCTGAACAAACTTCGCCATCCGGTCGGTCGCGATCTGGATTTGATCCAACGCGGCGGCGAAGCAGCAGCGCAGATAACCTTCGCCGCTTGGCCCAAACGCACCGCCAGGAACGCACGCGACTTTCTCCTCTTCCAGTAATTTCAAGGCGAATTCTTTTGAACTGAACCCGGTCGTTTTAATGCAGGGGAAAGCGTAAAACGAACCGCGCGGCAAATGGCAGGTCAGTCCCATTGCGTTGAAGGCATTTACGATAAAATTGCGGCGGAGGCGATATTGGTCGCGCATTTCAGCGGTGTCGGCCTCGCCGTGTTGAATCGCCTCCAGCGCGGCCTCCTGGCTGATGATGCTGGCGCAAAGCATCGAGTATTGATGTATCTTCAGCATCGCCTCGATGATTTCCGCCGGGCCGCACGCGTAGCCGATGCGGAAACCGGTCATCGCATAGGCTTTCGAAAAACCGTGGAGAAAAATTGTCCGCTCGCGCATGCCCGGCAGCGACGCGATACTCAGGTGCTCGCCTTCAAACGTCAGCTCGGAGTAAATCTCGTCGGTGATGACGAGCAGATTCCGGCGCAACACCACGTCGGCGATTTTGAGCAGCTCCCCGCGCGCCATCGTGCCGCCAGTCGGGTTGGTCGGAAAATTCAAGACCAGCACTTTGGTGCGCGGCGTGGCCAGCTTCTCAATCGCCTCCGCCTCAAGGGCAAAGCCTCGCTCGGCCGAACACGACACCGGCGCCGCTATGCCGTGTGTCAAGGCGATGCTGGGCGAGTAACTGACGTAACACGGCTCGTGATACAACACTTCGTCGCCAGGATTCACCACGGAGCGCAATGCGATGTCCAGAGCCTCGCTCACGCCGACCGTCACGAGGATTTGCTTCTTCGGGTCGTAAATGAGGCCGAACTTTCTTTCAACATAACCGCTGACAGCCTCCCGAAGCTTCAGCAAACCGAGATTGGAGGTGTAACTCGTTTTGCCGCGTTCGAGCGCGTAGATGGCCGCTTCACGAATATGCCAGGGTGTGACAAAATCCGGCTCGCCGACGCCCAGCGAAATCACCTCTGGCATCGACTGGACGATATCGAAAAACTCCCGGATGCCCGAACGCGGGATACTGCCCACATGGCGGGCAATAGATTGTTGCGGTTGAAACGGCGGGGCCATTGATGATCCGTTGCCAGGGGTGATTAGAGGGGGACCAACGTTTTGGCAACCTCAAAATTCGAATCCTGAACGAAAATCGGAAACGGATCAGGCGGCCGCCTGGTCCTGCTTGCGGCGGATGATGGGTTTGGCCTCGCCGAGCACTACCGGGCGCGTGATCGTCACTGCCAAAACGTCGTCGCTGCTGGGGATGTCATACATCACGTCCAGCATCAGTCTTTCGATCAACGCGCGCAAGGCGCGGGCACCGGTTCCTTTTTTCAAGGCTTGCACGGCCAGTTCGCGCAGGGCATCAGTGGAAAACTCCAGTCCCACGCCTTCCATCGCCATGAGCTTGGCAAACTGCTTGGTGAGAGCATGTTTCGTCTCAGTCAGCACCGACACCAACTGGTCTTCGGTCAATTCGTCCAGCACCGTCACCATCGGCAGGCGGCCAATGAATTCAGGAATAAAACCGTAGCTCAGCAAGTCCTCCGGCTCGACAAATTGCAATATCTCGCGACGATCCACTGCCGCCGTCTTGTGCGCCTGATGAACCGCGCCGAAACCCATCACCCGATGACCCAGCCTGCGCTGAATCATTTTCTCCAAACCAACAAACGCGCCGCCGCAGACAAACAAAATATTGGTTGTATCGACGCGGATGTAATCCTGCTGCGGGTGTTTGCGACCGCCTTGCGGCGGCACGTTGCATACGGTGCCCTCCAGAATTTTCAGCAACGCTTGCTGCACGCCTTCTCCAGAAACGTCGCGGGTGATGGAAACGTTTTCCGTTTTGCGCGCGATCTTGTCAATCTCGTCGATGTAAACGATGCCCATCTGGGCTCTTTTCACGTCGTAATCAGCATTCTGGAGCAGGCGCAGAATGATGTTCTCGACATCTTCGCCGACGTAGCCGGCTTCGGTCAGGGTCGTGGCGTCGGCAATGGCAAAGGGAACGTCGAGAATCCTCGCCAGCGTGCGGGCGAGCAGGGTCTTGCCTGAACCTGTCGGTCCGATCAGCAAGATGTTGCTCTTCTCGATCTCGACCTCGGCCTGGTGGTCTGGTTCCGTTTCGGCTTTATTCGATTGTTCCGTCTGAACCCGCTTGTAATGATTATGCACCGCCACGGCCAGTGTCTTTTTAGCGTGTTCCTGGCCGATGCAGTGCAGGTCGAGCAGGCGCTTGATTTCCGCCGGCTTCGGAACGTTGAGCTTCGGCATCTGCTTCCGGTTCTCCGTCCGCAGTTCCTTGTCGAGCACGTTCTTGCAGACGATGATGCAACTGTCGCAGATGTAAACGCCTGGCCCTTGAATGAGCTTTTTGACTTCGGCGTGTGATTTACCACAGAAGCTGCAAAGCGTCAGTTGGGTGGGGCGGGCCATTGGATTTTGGATTTACGATTGGTCGCAGCGGGCAGGGGAAAGATTGTCCGACCGGGTCAAGCTTTGGTCGTCTCTTGTTTCAACGTTTCTTTGTTCTCGTTGAGGCCGGGGATCTCCTTTCGCGACTTGACCACTTCATCCACCAGGCCGTAAGCCTTGGCGTCTTCGGCGGACATGAATCGGTCGCGGTCCGTGTCCTTGGCGAGCGTTTCACCGGCCTTGCCGCAGTGTTTGGCCAGAATTTCGTTGATCCGGTCTTTCAAACGAAGGATTTCTTGCGCCTGAATGCTGATGTCCGTCGCTTGGCCCTGCACGCCGCCCCAGGGCTGGTGAATCATGATGCGCGCATTCGGCAACGCGTAGCGTTTGCCCTTCGTGCCCGCGGCCAGCAACACGGCACCCATGCTGGCTGCCTGGCCGATGCAATAGGTATTCACATCGCAGGTGAGAAATTGCATCGTGTCGTAAATCGCCAGGCCCGCGGTAACGCTGCCTCCGGGCGAATTGATGTAGAGGTGAATGTCCTTCTTCGGATCGGTCATCTGTAAAAAGAGCAACTGGGCGATGATGACGTTGGAAACGGTGTCGTCCACCGGCGTGCCGAGGAACACGATGCGGTCCACCAGCAAGCGCGAGTAAATGTCGTAACCTCGCTCACCGCGCCCGGTCTGCTCGACAACCATCGGGATCAGGAAATCGTTCATAGGATGAATCAAACCGTCGGCGCAACCTAACGGAGGGGTACTGGCGCGTCAAGCGTGGTCGTCGCCGAAACGCAGGAATCCAGCGGCACTAGGAATGTGGTTCGGCCTTGCGCCGCAAGTTCCCCAGCGCGACGAGGGCTGCCTGGCTCTCCGCTTCCTTCTTGCTTTTGCCTCTGCCGCGCCCGAGTTCGACTCCTTGATGATAGACCGCGCTTTCAAAGAGCCGGTCATGGTCCGGACCGCTGACGGACTCGAGCTGATACTGCGGCGCCTCGGTCGAGTTGGCCTGCAACAGTTCCTGCAACTCGCCTTTAGGATTTTCGAGGTTGGGAATCACTCCCAACTCGCCGAACTCCTCGCGGAACTGGCGCAGGACAAAATCCCGCGCGGCCTCGAAGCCTCCGTCGAGGAAAATCGCGCCCAGCAGCGCTTCGAAGGCGTCGGCCAGGGCGGACGGGCGCTCGCGACCGCCGCTGGCCTCTTCGCCCCGGCTGAGAATCAAATGTTCGCCCAAACCGAGCCGGCGTCCTTGCTTGGCAAGCGCGCGTCGATTGACCATCTGCGCCCGGGCCTTGGTCAGCGGGCCTTCACCCATCACCGGAAATTTTTCGTAGAGTTCACTGGTGAGGACGAGTTGCAGCACCGCGTCGCCGAGAAATTCCAACCGCTGATTGTGCTGTACGGAAGCGCCTTGCTCATGAGCGACCGAGGGATGCGTCAACGCGAGGCGCAGCAAGCCTTCATCACAGAACGAATAACCAAGGCGAGGTTGAAGAGTGCCGAGAGCGGACACAGGATAACGTCAACCAACAGCTGGCTGCTCGCGGGGTTTTGGTAAAGGCTCGGCTCGAGCGTTATCCGACTGGTTCGTTTCGGTGCTTCCAGTCGAAGAACTCGCCGCGGGCTGAGCTCCGCCCGGTGGATTCAAGCCTTGCTCCAGCAGGTGCGCCACGTCGCGCTGTACTTCATCGACTTGGTCGAGCCGCAGATTCGGGTCGGCGATGGTGAACACGTCGCCGGTTTTCGGATGCTCGTAAATGAAGACGCGCTGGCCGTGACGCTGAAGCTGTTCTTTGACTTTCAGAATCCGTTTGCGCTCCAGCATCACCGCGAGGATGAAACAGGCCGCGCCGTATTTCAGATCGTTTTGTTCGAGGAGTTTGCGCAGCAGCGATTCCGCGGTCTCCTTTTGGATCGGCTCAGCTTGCGCGGGCGGCACTTCGAAGACGCCTTGCCAATGCGAGACGAATCCTTTTCGGCTGGCCGCGCCGACGCGGTAATGGGCGGCCCAGCAACCTTCGCAGACATCGAGCCGTCCATAACCGGCCTTCTCGTCGAACAGGATCGTGTGATAGGGCCGTTTGTCCGCAAACGGCCTGCCGCACGCCTGACAGGCATGAGCGCGCGACTGAATGTTCCACTCGCTCATGAAGATGTTATTCGTCGCAGTGAAAGCCAATAGAATTGGAGCGAGCGAAGGGATTCGAACCCTCGACATTCACCTTGGCAAGGTGACGCTCTACCAGACTGAGCTACGCTCGCTTCCTGTTTGCTGTAAGGCTGTTAGGACGAATACGAGAGATCGCAAAGTTTCCCCTTCTATACTTCCCTTCTATACTGTATGTTGTCGCGCATGACAACGACGACCACACCCAGACGAGCGGGGCAGTTTCGCAAAGTCGGCGAAAACCTGTATCGGTATTCATCAAACGAAATTTATTATGCGGTCTTCCGAGTCAATGGCAAGCTGATTTGGAAAAGTCTCGAAACCGAAGACCGGGAACTTGCCAAACGCAAGCTCAAGGAAGAACTGGAAAAGCACGGTCGGGTCAACGGGGCTCTCCGGGGCATGACGTTGCAAGAACTAATCACGTCATACGAAAACCAACTCGCCCAATTCGACCAACGAACCCAGGACAACAAGAGATCCGTCCTGAAGAAGTTCCGAGCGACCTGGAACAAAAGCTTCGACATCCCGGTCAGGAGTATCACATCGGCCGACCTGCAGCTTTGGCTGAACAAGGAAGACGTTATGCGCAACAGCAAAATCAAGGCGCCAAAACAAAAAGCCAATCACAACGTTTCACCACCCCGCGTCTCGAAGTGGACTTACAACCAATACGTCCGTTTTCTGAAACATCTCTTCGGTATCGCGCTGGAT
>QHOP01000322.1 GCA_003219345.1 Verrucomicrobiota bacterium | reverse complement strand
CAACGGCAACCCACCAGCGACACTCCGCGGTCCGCGGTCCGCGTTGCGCATTCGCCTGCTCCGCCCGTTTCCAGCGCCGTCGTGCCGCTGCTCAAGGTGCCTTTACGTCTGGTCGGCGTGGTTGGCCGGCTCTACGTCGTGCTCGAATCCGACCGCGGCCTGGTGCTGATGGACCAGCACGCGGCGCACGAGCGGATTCTCTACGAGCAAATGCTCCGTCGTTTGGAGCAGGGCGATGCGCCGTCGCAACGTTTGCTGCTGCCGGAGACCGTTGAGCTGTCACCACGCGACGCGCAGTTTCTGCGCGAGCATTTACCCGTTTTGAGCCGGTTGGGGGTGGGTCTGAGCGAATTCGGCGAGCGCACCTTTCTGCTCGATGCGCTCCCCCCGTTCGTGAAGGTGTCTGATGCGCGCCGCTTTGTTCTCGAGTTGATTGACGAATTGGTCGCCGCCGGTCGGGAGGTGAATTCGTTCCGACTCGGCGAGCAGACTGTCGCCAAGACCGTCTGCCGCCACGCCGTGAAAGCGAACGATCCGCTGGCCGGGCCGGAACTGGAAAACCTCCTGAACGACCTGCGCAACTGCGCGATGCCCTACACCTGCCCGCACGGCCGCCCGACACTCATCGAAATGAACTACCGCGAGCTGGAGAAAAAATTCGGGCGAACGCAATGACCGCAGCGCGCCTCGGTTGCCCCAGGCCCGATGCGCCCCTCAAATTCCGCCGGCTTGAAAATCAGGCCTTCGCCGTCGGCAGAACTTCCTCCACCTTCGCGTTCAACTCCAGAAAATCGAGCACCTTCGCCGAAATGATCTGCTCCTCGATTTCCGCGAAGCCATTTCGCTCGCGCAACTGTTTGATCATCTGCTCGGGCTTGATCTGATATTGCTGCGCCAGCATCAGAATGCGCTGGGTGACTTCCTTCTGATCGGCTTTGATGCCTTCCTGCTCCGCGACACGGCCCAGAACAAACGCCGCTTTGATGCGATCCTTCGCGCTGTTATTGGCCACGGAAAAAATCTGGTCCTTCTGTTGTTCGATGGTCTCCTTCGACACGCCACGCTGCTGGTTTTCGCGGACGATGTCGTACACGACGTTGCGCGTCTCGCTCAGCACGATCGACTCCGGTAATTCGCAGTTCACTTGCTTGAGCAACTCGCGAACAAGCTGGTCGCGGACGTTGCGCTTGATCTTGTAGTTCAGCTCGTTTTGCAGGTCGGTGCGCACACCCGCGCGCAGCCTTGCCATGTCCTCGGCGCCGTAGGATTTGGCGAACGCGTCGTCCAGTTCCGGCAAAGCCTTTTCCTTGACCTGCACCACCTCGACTTCGTAAACACCTTTCTTGCCCGATAATTCCCTGGCGGCAAATTCAGCGGGAAAATCAACGTTCACCGTGCGCTTCTCTCCCGCTTTCGCCCCGACCAGCTGTTCGGTAAAACCGGGAATGAACGAATCCTTCGCCACGTGCAGCCAGAAGTCCTTCTTCTCGGTCAACCCGCGCGCGGTCGAGGCCGTGTCCGTGATCGGCTTGCCTTCGCAAGTGCCGGCGTAATTGACCACGACAAAATCACCCTCTTTAACCTCGCGCGCCACGTCCATGTAAACAGCGCGTTGTTCGCGCAAGACGTTCAGCGCGCGTTCAATGTCTTCTTCAGTCACCACTGCCATTTCGCGCTTGACGGGCAGTCCTTTGTATTCAGGCAACTCAAAATCGGGCGCGGTCTCGAGCGTGACGGCGAACTGAAACGGCCGGCCTTTGGAGAATTGGATTTCCTCAATGTCCGGCTGGCCGACGACGCGCAGTTTTTGGTCGGAGATGGCTTTGCGATACCCTTCGGCAACCAGCTTGCGCTTCGCTTCTTCGTCGATCTGCGGCGCGTACGCTTTGACCACCAGGTGCCGCGGCGCTTTGCCGGGACGAAAGCCGGGCAGGCGGACCTGCTTCTGAAAATCCAGCGTAATCTCCTCGAGCGCGGCGTCCACCGCCGGCGCTTCCACTTCCACCCGCAACAACTTCTTGCACGGGCCCAAATTTTCGACCGACACATTCACAATCAATCCTTTCGATGCAAAAGCCCCGCATCCGTGCTGTTTGGGACCTGGGCGCCGCGGAGCCGTGAGCGTGGAAGCCTAGGTTTGTAGCGAACACGCGTCAAGTCCACGGTCAGGTCGGCGCTGGCGCAACTTGGCGCTATCACCGTGTCGAGTCCGGTGTCCGAAGACCCCTCACCTTGTCCTTCTGCCCATGAACCGACCCACCCCTGACCCCTCCCAGGAGGGGAACTCGGCAAGCGTGCCCGACATTGACTCCCCTCCTCCGGAGGGGTTGGGGGTGGGTTCATGGCTTCGATTCACGTCCGGATTTTGGAGGTGTTCCCTCTCCATGAACCAGAGGAAAATCCAACATCGAACACCCAACGCCGAACATCGAATGGCAGCGCGAATCCTCGCTCACTTCGCCGTTCGATGTTCGATATTTGGACGTTCGATGTTTTCCCTCGGCTCAGGGATTTCAACGCGCGAATATTCATTACTTTTGTGCTTTTTGCCCCGGTTTGCCGCTAAACTCGCTCGTGACCTCCATTGGCTACAAAATCGTCCGGCTCGCGAACGGGGTGCACAGCGTGCATTCGCTCGCTCATCGGGAAACGTTTCACCCGGTCATCGGCCCGGTGGCCGAAGCCGAGGCGCTTTACGTCAAACAATTGCGCCTGGCGGAGCGAATTCGCCGGCATGCCGGCGAGTTTGTCATTTGGGACGTCGGCCTGGGCGCGGCGGCCAACGCCCTGACTGTGTTGCGGGCCACACGCGACCTCGCCTGCTCGATCCAGCTCGTCAGCTTCGACAACACCGTCGAACCGCTGGCGTTTGCGCTGCAAAACGCCGAACCTCTTGCTTACTTTTCTGGTTACCTCCACTGCGCGCAGCACCTCGTCCCGCATGGCCGGATTGCGTTCGACAATGGAGCGCAGCCGGTCGAGTGGAAAGTGGTGCTGGCAGATTTTCCTTCGTTGCTCTCCGGACCCGGAGCCGCCGCGTTGCCCAGGCCGGATGCGATTCTGTTCGATCCTTTCTCGCCGGCGAACAATCCAGCGATGTGGACGTTGCCGTTGTTCACGAATTTGTTTCGCCTGCTCGACTGTGCGCGGCCGTGCGCGCTGGCGACCTACTCCCGCAGCACGATGACGCGCGTGGCGTTGCTGCTCGGAGGTTTCTACGTTGGCGCTGGCCGCTCTAGCGGCGAGAAAGAGGAAACCACCATCGCCGCCAACACGCTTGAGCTGATTGACGAGCCGCTCGACCGGAAATGGCTGCAGCGCGCCCACCGCTCCACCAGCGCCGAACCGTTGCACAAGCCGGTTTATCGCCAGGCGCGACTCTCGACGGAGACGCGGGAAAAGTTGCATGAACATCCGCAGTTCAAATAGGCTACTTCCCGTGAACGGAACAGAACAGTTCAGCCACATGTTGCGGTACAGCGGGCCAATCCTCGCTTTGGCGCCGATGCAGGACGTGACCGATCTGCCGTTCTGGAAATTGATGACGGACTATGGCGGCGCGGACGTGTATTTCACGGAATATTTTCGCGTTCATCCCACCTCGAATCTCGAAAAATGGATTCTGCAGTCGATTACCGGGAATCCCACGGGCCGACCGGTCATCGCGCAGATGATTGGCAACGACATCCCGGCTCTGGTGCGCACGGCGCGCGAACTGCAGCAGTATCCGATTGCCGCCGTTGACTTGAATCTCGGCTGTCCCGCGCCGGTGGTGTATCGCAAGTGCGCCGGCGGGGGTCTGCTGCGCGAACCGCAACGCGTCGATGCCATCCTGGGCGCTTTGCGCGAGGCGGTTTCCATCAGGTTCACCGTCAAGACGCGCCTCGGCTTTGATTCGCCGAAGGTGTTTGACGAGTTGCTATCGATTTTCGCGCGGCACGCGATTGATTTGCTGACCGTGCATGGCCGAACGGTCGCCGAGATGTATGGCCGCGAAGTGCATTACGATTACATCAGCCGGGCAGTGGCGCAGTTGCCCTTTCCCGTGCTGGCCAACGGCAATGTTTATTCCGCGCAAAAAGTGGACCAGGTGCTGCGACTCACCGGCGCAAAAGGGTTGATGATCGGCCGCGGTGCGATTCGAAATCCCTGGCTGTTTCACCAGATCCGCCAGCATCGGCGCGGAGAGACCGTGTTTGTTCCCACCGGCCATGACGCGCTGGCGTACGTGCGGGCGCTCTACCATGCGGTTTGCCCGCCGGACGCGCGCGAGATTTCGCAGGTGCAGAAGATGAAGAAATACATGAACTATCTCGGCGCGGGCGTGGAGCCGACCGGGCAGTTTCTGCACCAAATCCGTCGTGTGACGACCCGGGCGGAGTTCTTCCGCGTCTGTGAGGACTTCCTCGAGCACGATCAGCCGATGCCGCTGGAGCCGTTTCAAGTGGAGGCGCGTGAAGTTGGAACGTCATGAAGCGGCAAGGCCAGTGCCGCGTCAGTCTGATGCTCATCGCCTTCCACAAACCGTACGGTGTGATTTCGCAATTTACGGCGGACGACTCGAAGTTTCGCACGCTGGCGGGGTTCGAGTTTCCGAAAAACGTTTATCCAATCGGCCGGCTGGACGCCGACAGCGAAGGATTGCTGTTGCTAAGCGACGAAGCCGGGTTGAATGAACGCCTGATCCACCCGCGGCGCCGGCATCGCCGGGTTTACTGGGCGCAGGTGGAACGAGTTCCGAGCGGCGAGAGTCTGGGCAAACTGGAACGCGGCGTCTTGATTCAAGGACGAAAAACTTTGCCGTGTCGCGTGTGGTTGCTGAAACCGCAGCCGGAACTGCCTCCCCGCGATCCGCCGATCCGCTTTCGCAAAACAGTTCCCACTTGCTGGATCGGTTTGGAACTGGTCGAAGGGAAAAACCGGCAAGTGCGGCGGATGACCGGGGCCATCGGCCATCCGACGTTGCGGCTTCTACGCGCGCAAATCGGCGATTTCAGGTTGAACGATTTGGCGGCGGGCAAATGGAGGATTTTGAACGAGTGGGAGCGAAGTTTGGTTTTGCAACCGATGCGCCGACCCGCCTCGGACGGGCGGAGTTCCACCTCCACCCTGACTCCGAATACAAAGTGGGCGCGGGCGGAACCGCGCCCGCCCAAATAATCCAACGAAGCGCAGGCAAATTCTCTTTTCTTTCGTGCCGGTCGCCTTACTCTACCGCGCCATTGGCAACATGGGTTTGCGATTTTTCAACACGCTGACGCGTGCGGTGGAGGAATTCGCGCCGCTCGACCCGGCCGGCAAAAAGGTCGGCCTGTACTGCTGCGGGCCGACGGTGCACGACTTCGCGCACATCGGCAATTTCCGCACGTTCGTTTTCGCGGACCTCGTGCGGCGCTATCTCGAATTCAAGGGTTACCAGGTCACACACGTGATGAACATCACGGACGTGGAGGACAAAATCATCAAGCGCGTCCGCGAGTCCGGCAGCTCGCGCGAGGAATACACGGCCAAATACGAGGCGGAATTTTTCAAAGACTTCGACGCGCTCGGCTGCAGCCGTCCGCATCACACCCCGCGCGCGACCGGGCACATCGACGAAATCATTTCGTTGATCGAAAAATTGATCGCCCGCGGCATTGCTTACAAAGCTGCGGACGGTTCGGTCTATTTCAGCATCGAAAAGTATCGCGGCTGCGGCTGCCAGTACGGGCAGTTGGTGAAGCTGAATTTCGAGGAACTGCGACCCGGCGAACGCGTGAGCAGCGACGAATACGCGAAGGAATCCATCGCCGATTTTGCTCTCTGGAAAGCCCGCGCCCCGGAGGATGGCCAGGTGTTCTGGCCGAGTCCATGGGGAGAGGGCCGGCCGGGCTGGCACATCGAGTGCAGCGCGATGAGCATGAAGCTCCTCGGGCCGAGCTTCGACCTGCACCTCGGCGGCGAAGACCTGATTTTTCCGCATCACGAGGATGAAATCGCCCAGAGCGAGGGCGCAGGTGTGCAGACGGCGGGCGAACCGTTTGTGAAATACTGGCTGCACGGCGCGCATCTGATGGTCGAGGGGAAGAAGATGAGCAAGTCGTTGGGGAATTTTTTCACGCTGCGCGAATTGATTGAGAAAAAAAAGTTCACCGGACGCGAAGTCCGATATTTGTTGCTTACGGCGCATTACCGTGAGTCGTTCAACTTCACACTCGAAGGCTTGCAAAGCGCGCGCACGGCGCTGGCGCGGATTGATGAGTGCGTGGGAAAACTTCAAGAACTTGCAGGCGATACCATTTCGCCTGCCGACCGAGCCGTTATTGAAGAATTTACGGCGGCGCTTGATGACGATCTTAACGTCTCTTCCGGCTGGCGTGTGGTGTTTGACTGGGTCAAAGCCACCAATAAAGCTTTGGCTGCGGACAAACTATCGTTGGGCGGAGCGAAGACTGCTCTGGCAACCTGGTACAAAATGCGGGAAGTTTGGGGCTTGGAAGCAGGAAAACGTTCTTCAAAAGTCTTGGCCGAGGCTGTGTCGTCGAGCCCGGGTCATCTCACTGTCCCCATCCAGGACGCAAAGCGCGCCGATGCGATTCGCAAGTAGTTGAAGGCCAAAGGTTGGGCGATTGAGGACACGCCAAAAGGGTCGAGGTTGAAGCGGCTCTGAGCCGTTGCTGATCAAGGTCTCTCCACGGCCAGCAAATTTTCTCGTCAAAACGCGACGCGCACGCTAGATTCTTCTCAAAGTTTGATATGAATGTTCGCTCCAAATTCCTCCCGTTTCTCGTCGGCTGGTCAATCGTAGCAGCGCCGGCTGCTTTTGGGCAGACCGAACAACCTGCCTCCACGAATGCTCCAGCCATACGCACACCGCCTGCGTTGCCGCCGCTGCCGCCGACACTTCAATTACCGACCAATTTTCAGCAAATCATCCGTGCCAGTCAAATCACGAACCATCAGCAGCGCTTGCAGGGTATTCAGGGGGCGGGCAACGCCTCAGGCGTGACCGTCATAGCCCGGATGACGAACTTCGCCGCGCAGCCGGGGCGACCGCCGTCGTTTGCTGTTTCGCCGCTGGCCAATCGGCCCGTGCCGGTCGTGGCGCAACCCTTGCCGCTGGTCGCGGACGCCGACGTGAAGGAGTACACGGCCAAACCCGGCGAAACGAACGCCCAATTTACTTTCACTCTGACGAACCCCTCGACGAATGCAGTGACGATCAACGACGTGCGCGCGTCGTGCTCCTGCACGGTGGCGAAGCTGCCAAGCCGGCCGTGGGTGATCGAGCCGGGCACCAACGGCCAGGTTCATGTGACAGTCGATCTCCGCGGCAAGCGCGGCCAGATCACCAAGCTGGTTTACGTTTACGGCGCAACCGGCACCAAGACGCTCACGGTGAAAGTGAATATTCCCGGCGTTCCGCCCGGCGCCATGGCCGACCGCGCGAAGAACATCCAGATCGCGACGGCCGACCGGCAGGCGGTTTTCAAAAACGATTGCGCCCAATGCCACGCCGAACCCGCGATCGGCAAAAATGGCGAAGCGCTTTACCTGGCGGCTTGCGCCAATTGCCACGACTCGGAGCATCGCGCTTCAATGGTCCCGAATTTGCACGCGTTGAACCATCCGACCGACCGCGAGCATTGGAAGAATTGGGTCACGCACGGCAAAGCGGGAACGTTGATGCCGGCGTTCGCCAGAGCGGAAGGCGGTCCGCTGGCCGACGAGCAAATCAATTCGCTGGTGGACTACTTGATGGAACACATCCCTTCACGCCCGGCGGCTGCCCTCGCTGCTCCCGCGTCGAAGCTGCCCGCCTCGGAATGAAGTCCCGTTGCCGCGTCCTTGTTTCCGGCGCGCACATCGTCGCCTGAGATGAATGGGCTCTTCATTACATTCGAGGGCACCGAGGGAAGCGGCAAATCCACCCGCATCCAGTGGCTCGCGGAACGGCTGCGCACGATGAATCGAACCCTCCGCGTGCTGCGGGAACCTGGCGGCACGCCGATTGGCGAGGAAATCCGCCACACGCTCAAGCACAGCCAGCAGAATCATGCGATGACAGCAGAGGCCGAACTGCTGTTGATGAGCGCCAGTCGCGCGCAGCTTGTGCGTCAGGTGATTCGGCCGGCCCTGGCGGCGGGTGAAGTGGTTTTGTGCGACCGCTTTTGCGACTCAACGATTGCGTACCAAGGTTACGGTCGCCGGCTTGACCTGAACCTGGTGCGGGCGGTCATAGATTTTGCAGTTGGGGAGACGCGCCCCCACCTGACCCTCCTTCTCTCGGTGCCAATAGAGGTCAGCGAGACGCGGCGCCTGGCTCGACAACAAACCATGTTACTTGATGTGCCAGTTCGCGCCAAAAAGTCTGAAGGTGACGCGAAATTGGCTTTTAGCGAGCCGTTGCGCGACCGAATGGAAGAGGCGGACCGCGACTTCTTTGAGCGCGTGGAGCATGGCTACAAAACGATTGCTGCCGCGGAGCCGCGGCGCGTATGTGTGATTGACTCGACCCGGCCGTTGGAGGTAGTGAAGGCCGCCGTTTGGCAGCGAGTCGAAGCATTGCTGGCTGAGGCCCAAACGGGCTAACACTCCGTTGACAAGGCCAGTCATTGCGCTATCGTGGCCGCCTCGAATTTAAAGAAAACCTCATTTTATGCCGAATACCAAGTCCGCCGAACGCCGCCTGCGTAACAGCACGCGCCGGCACCTCCACAACCAGAGCATCAAGTCTCGCCTCAAGACGCTGGAGAAAGCATACCTCGCCCTGGTGACGGCGCGGAACAAAAACGAGGCGTCCGCGGCCCTCCGAACGGTCACGACGGCCTTTGACAAGGCGGCCAAGAGCGGCGTGCTGCACCCGAACAACGCCAGCCGCAAGAAATCGCGGCTCTCCCTTCGGTTGGCGGGGATCAAGTGAAACGCTTTTCCAGCGGAAACGAATGGCGTCTCTGAACGGCGCCTTTTTGTTTTCGCCGCAGGGCAGGCGCTTCGCAGTCGCGGAGAGCGACAGGGGCACCGCGGCGCAACCTCAACCTTTGAAAACGATCATCACGCCGAAATCAGTCAGCAGTTTCTGCGAGCCGATGTCCAGATGGGTGTAGGCGAATGTGTTGATGCTGATGATGTTTTCCTGGCCGATTTTGGCGAGGAACTCACTGACGACTTTGTCGAAGTTATCGTGCCCCAGCTCCATGCAATCCGTTCGCCTGATCGTTCTGACGCGCATTTTTTTCTCGGTATCCTTGGCGGTGACTTCGAGCGGCGGCGGCGGTTTTTGAATCAGTGCCTCCGTGGGGGTGTCGTGCACCGGCACGGAGAAATGCTTTTCCTCCCGTGCGGCGGCCGAGGAGGCGATGGGATTTATTACTTTGACGGTCGCCGGATCAGGTTCGGGAATGGTGATCCTACGGCCGCAGGCAGGGCATTGGATCTGCGTCCCGGCCAGAGTCGCATCGGCTTCCAGTTCCTGCCTGCAGTTGGGACAAACAAACGTCACATCCATAACGACCTCGAGATTGAGTTGAATCTGCCCGAAAATAGGACTTCGCCGGCGCGAACTCTAGGAAAATTTCATTGATACGTTTTTTCGAGCTGCCTGATTCGAGGGAAAACCGGCGAGTTGGTGGGTGTGCGTTGTTTGACCGCGGCAAAAAGCTGACGGGCCTCCTGCGGGTTGCTGGAGCTGATCAACACGATGTAGTCCAGTTCAATGGCGGCCAGCCGCGGGTCGCTCACGTAAGGGTGATAGAGTTTGAGCCAGTTTTTCAGGCCGGTAGCTCCCTGCTTTTGCGCCGCCTGGAGCGAGGACTCCAGATTGGCCGGCAATCCCGGCAACGCTGTTGGCGTGGCGACTACGGAGGTCGGCGCCGGCCCGCCGGCGCGATCTTCGGCTTCTTTCCTGGCCTTCACCTTCTCCCAATAACGGTAAAGCTCCTTGCAGCCCCAGATGGCGCCGATGATCAACAATATGCCAATGAGTTGTCTCATGATTCCTCTATCCGCCCCAGGCGGGCGCCGAGTCTCTTCAGCTTGTCGTCAATCTTTTCGTAGCCTCGGTCCAGATGATAAATCCGGTTCACCAGCGTCGTCCCTTTGGCCACCAGCCCCGCGATCACCAGCGCGGCAGACGCCCGCAAATCACTGGCCATCACCGGCGCGCCGCTCAATGGCCGCCCGCCTTTCACGATCGCACTGGGACCCTCAATCGCAATCTCCGCGCCGAGTCGGGCCAATTCGCTGACGTGCATAAAACGCGACTCAAAAATCCGTTCTGTGATGATGCTGATTCCGGGAGTCAGCGTCATGAGCACCATCATTTGCGCCTGCACGTCGGACGGGAAACCAGCGTAGGGCAGGGTGGTGATGTCCACCGGCTTCAATGGCCCTCCTCGTTTGACGGTCAGCGCGGAGCCTCGGCGTTCCACTTTCACGCCCGATTCGCGCAGCTTGTCCAAAACGGCATGCATGTGGTCGGGCCGCGCGTCGAGCAGTGTAACTTCGCCGTTTGTCGCGGCGGTGGCGATGGCGAACGTGGCTGCTTCAATGCGGTCCGGAATCACTTCGTGCTCCGCTCCGTGTAATTCCTTCACGCCGGTGATCGTGACGGTGGGGCTGCCCGCGCCGACGATCCGCGCACCCATTGCGCCCAAAAAATTGGCCAGGTCCACGACCTCCGGCTCGCACGCCGCACTTTCAATGATGGTCACGCCTTCGGCCAGGACCGCGGCCATCAACACGTTGGCGGTGCCAAGCACGGTCGGGCCGGCGCGACCGCCCAGAAAAACATCGCCGCCCTTCAAGCGCGGCGCGCGGGCGCGGACGTAACCTCCCTCGATGACAATCCGAGCGCCAAGCTGGCTGAGTCCTTTCAAGTGCAGGTCGATCGGCCGCGGACCGATGACGCACCCGCCCGGGAGCGAAACACTGGCGCGGCGAAGTCTTCCCAGCAGCGGGCCGAGAATGCAAATCGAACCGCGCATTTTGCGGATCAAATCGTAGTCGCCGACACCCTTGATTTTCACGGCCTGAACCTTCAGCGTATCGCCGTCCAGGTTCACCTTGGCTCCGAGCGAAGTGAGGATTTGCCCCATGAAGCTGACGTCGCTCAAGCGCGGAACGCGGCGGATGACGCAAGGTTCGGCGGTGAGCAACGAAGCCGCCATGATCGGCAATACGGCGTTCTTCGCGCCGCTGATGGCTACTTCGCCGTGCAACGGCACGCCACCTTTGATCGAGAGACTGTCCATGAAAGAACCGGTTGAATCTAATCCGCCAATACCGATGCTTCACACCCGCTTCGGGCGGGCAACAAAAAATCTTGGCCGACCACTGTAATCGGCTTCGACCTTCTCGACAACCCACTTGTGTCGGACGAAGATTTCGTCAATCTGCTCCGCCTGCCCGTCGCCAAACTCCATCATGACCCGGCCGGCAGGGCGCAGATGCCTTGCGCCTTCCGAAGCCAGCCGTCGAAAAAAATCAAGTCCGTCCGCGCCGCCGTCCAGCGCGGGGCGTGGATCGTAATCCCGCACCTCCGGCGCCAGCGAGTCAATCTCTGCGCTCGGAATGTAAGGCGGGTTGGCCACGATCAAGTCGAACGACAAACCCTGCGGCAGTGCGGCGAACCCGTCTCCGAGGTGAAACTGAATGTGGCCGGCCACACCATGAAGAACGGCATTTTCGCAGGCAACGTTTATCGCCTCCGGCGAAATATCCGCTGCGTGCAACCGGGCGGAGGCACATCTGACTGAGAGGACAATGGCGATGCAGCCGCTGCCCGTGCCGAAGTCGAGCGCGGTTGAAGGTGGAGCGTTAAGTGTCGAGAGAAATTGCCGGGCGTGTTCGGCGAGCAGCTCGGTTTCCGGACGTGGCACCAGCACATGACCGTTTACTTTGATTTCCAATCCGCAGAAGGAGGCCGAGCCGAGGAGGTGCTGGAGCGGTTCACGGTTGCCGCGGCGCTTGACCAGCTCCCGCACAGCGTCGAGTTCCGACCCGGTCAGTCTCCGCTCGAAATCCAGATACAATTTCAGCCGCGGCACCTGGAGAACGCGCGCCAACAACAACTCGACTTGCAGACGCGGGGCGTCCACCCCTTTTTTGGCGAGGAATTCCGCGCTGCGCTG
>QHOP01000321.1 GCA_003219345.1 Verrucomicrobiota bacterium | reverse complement strand
GCTCACCATCGGCCTGAACCACCTCGAACTGTTCGATTGGGTGGGCGGATTCAGCTCGTTCGTTCGCGACCCAGAAAATGCGGTCGGCAAAGCGCTGGAGAGTCCGCAGGCGACAAACAAAAAACTCAAACTGCTGTGGATTGCCTGCGGCAAAGATGACCGACTGATGGAGAACAGCCGCCAGTTTGTCGAAGTGCTGAAGAAGCACGGCATCCGCTCTGAATTTCGCGAGACGGAGGGCAACCATAGCTGGCCCGTCTGGCGGCGCTATCTGGCGGACTTTGCGCCGTTGTTGTTCAACAGTTCAAACTGACCGATGAGCGACGTCGCGCGCGAAACCAGTTCTGGCAAGGCGGTCCAGATGTGCTATGATGGCGGCAATGACAATTGAGCAGTTGAAGGGCATTGTTCACTCCGATCCGGAGATCATGGGCGGAACGCCGGTGTTTGTCGGCACGCGCGTGCCGTTGCAAAACCTCATTGATTATCTGGAAGGCGGCGAATCGATTGAGGATTTCCTGGACGGTTTCCCTTCCGTGAAGCGCGAACAGGTGATTGCGGTGATCGAGGCGGCGAAACTGAAGATGCTCGAGGCCGTGGGCGATGCGCGTCCTCATTGACGAATGCCTGAACTGGCGGTTGGGCCGCGCTCTGACCGGACACTACGCAACTTCTGTGCAGCGGATGGGATGGAGCGGGATCAAAAACGGACGACTGTTGGATCTGGCTGAACAGAATCAGTTCGACGTGTTCCTGACCGGAGATCGCAACCTCGCTTTTCAACAAAACACGACACAGTTTCGCGTCGCGGTGGTGGTGTTGGAGGCGGACGGGATTCAGCTTCATAAGACTCTGCCCTTGATGCCAAAGGTACTTGCGCTGCTCGCGACGTTCAAACCGGGGCAAGTCGTTAGGGTTGGGCCGTGAGTGGCGCGAAGCATGATGAGAGAAATTTAAAAGATGAACTTTTGATTGAGAACAGCCGCCAGTTTGTCGAAGTGCTGAAGAAGAACGGCGTTCGTTACGACTTCCGTGAAACCGAAGGCAACCAGAGCTGGCGGCGTGGCGCAGGTATCTGGCGGACTTTGCGCCCCTGTTGTTCGGCAACATCAGTCGATAGACTGAATTAGCTTGGCTTCGCGAGCTTTGCTCCACTCAAGTAAAGTCTCGTGTAGGTGTCGAGGAGTTTGTTTATCGCATGTTCGCAAGGGTCTGGCCTGCGGCTACCTCGTAGCTTCGACAAAAGCGAACAAAAGATTGTCGCCGTTAGTTTGATGACGACGATTCGATGTTTATTGAAAAGCTCTCGTGTCCATTCAAGTTCAGGGCCAGTATACAGCTCTGGCTTTTTGTCTCGCGTAATGATGAACCCTAATCGGCCGTAGTCATCGTGGAGGTATGAGTGCATTTGTCGATATTCGTCAGGTTCAATTCCGAGCTTATTCTTGACCTCGAATATAACTTGCCGGCATTTGTAATCGTCGAGTACGCGCCTCCAAGCACCCTTTTCACCTTGGTTTGACGCAACCACATCGCGACGTTGAGGCGCATCCTTGTTCGGATGAAGTTCTACGTTGCGGAGCGGTCCAGAAAAGCATATGCGAACAGCTCGTAGGCACCATTCTTCGAACTCAATTGCACCCTCATTTCCGATGGGAATCTTGTCTAGTTTGCCGTGTAGCTGGCTGATACGCCGATCGCGTATTTCTGGTGCTTCAGAGAAAATTTCGACTTCATACTCATCATGAATCTCGGCAGCTTCTTCCGCATCCAAGGTAGTTTTTGTCAGATCCATGGCCATCCAATAGCATGGGTGAATTAGGAGCTTGTCTTGAGGCTGGAACTCCTTGGCCGGGCGTCGGCCATCGTGGCAAAATACAAATGCGCTGCTCGCGGAGTCTTTGATTCCCAGGAAACCGACGCTGTAGAGGGTCCTAATGCCTTCCTGTGGGCTTTCAAGAATTGCGAACTCACGCTGATAAGCGCCAACTACTGCGCTGTCATTGAATAAATACTCAAGCCGCTCGGTCGCTTCCTTGTAAGTAATCTCAGGATTGCCTTTCCGGAACGCGGACGTCATCGGTTTCAATACAGGTATTATAACCACATATTCCTTGAAAAGGTCGTCTAACCGTGTGTTTGAGATTTCTCGAGCGGTTGATTCAATATCCTGTAATATCAGTGTCTGTCTTCCTTGCTTCTGTGCTATGTAAAACGCTTCGTTAAGGAGTGAGAGCACATCTCGTGGGCGCCATAGTGTAAGACGCAAGCATTTCTCGAAGCCCGAAGATTCCTGAAGATCATCGGCTGTGCACCTGTTCCAAATCTTGCGGTTTCCGTCGGCATCCAAATGAAAAGCTACTCTGAGGCGAGCGCACACTAAGTCGAAAAGTTGATGTTCGTCCCAATGCAAACGAAGAAATCTTCCCTCGATATTCTTCGAATAGTCAGGATCGAGTTGGGCCAACGCTTTGAAGATGTTGTCGCGCAGAAAAATGTAAGCCTGAATTCCGGGAACCTGCGAATTGACATCAACTGCCGCGTGAACAAATCCTCCAACAAGTCCGACACCAAGCTCATCGGGGTCGAAGCCTTCGTCTAATTGATCGATCAGTAAAATGAAGGACGTTCGACTCTTAGCTACCATCTGTGTGAGGTCGTTCTGCAGGTCTGACAGCTGCAGAGACTGCGCGAGACCTGCAATGATAGTTTCCGGCGAGCCGCCAAGTTGAATCTTTTCCGTCAGCAGCGTCCTTACCCGACTTGCGATGGTTTTTCCCAACCGTCTCCATTTTTGCGTGTGGTGATCTACGAGAGCGTTGAAATCATTTCGAGAAAGCCTGTGCGACTCAAGTAGCCGGATTGCAACCTCAAGGAGAACGGCATATTTCCACGCGATTCGAGCACCTGCTTTGATGTGGTTGTACTTGTTCCCAAAAACCTGAAAAAGGGCGCGCAATCCAATGACTTGGTCTTCTTCAGGAATGATTTCAATGGCCGTAGTGTTGCTGCCTTTCTGCCAGTATTTTTTGAGCTGATAGCACAAAGCACTTTTTCCCGTCCCTCGGCGCCCAACTACGAGAGGTCGATCCGTCGATTCAATTAGTGTGCGATAATCTGGAGTCTCATAAAACGCGAGTTCGAGCATCTCTTGGTCATGTTCGGCACGGATATCACCTAACACATTAGCCCTTTTAGGCATGAGTAAAGAATCGTCATTTGTTCAAAAGGTTCAAGCCGCTTCTACAGCGGCATGCTTCTCATTGAGAATTTCATCGCGACAGATTGAGAGTTGTGTAATCTACGACGGAACACTTGATGAGAGCAGTAGGAAGAATCGCAATGATCACAGGGCTTTTGGCTCTCGTTCCGAGTGGCGTTATCGCTCAAACACTCAGCCCCGGGAAACTCAGCGCGCACCTCATCAATTCCTACACCATCGGTGTGTCGAACATCGTCGCCGGGCATCCGCGCGTGTTGAAAATTCTTGATCTCGGCTCCGGCATGTTGCAGGCCGCGCGGGCGTACAAGGCCGGCACGCCAACCGGCCAGATCGTGCTCCGTATTTACACGCCCAAGAGCTACCCGATCACGGATGATCCCGCGGTCAGCGCGACGAATTTCTGGACGACCGTCCTGCAGCCACCGTTAAAGGCGTTGTCGGCGTCCGATCGCGCGTTGATCGATTATCTCGAAGGCCCGAACGAGGGCGACAGCACGCCGACGTGGCAATCGCTCCAGGCGGCGCAGTGGTTCACCACGTTTTGGACCAACCTATCGCCGTTGATTGCGGCGGCGGGATTCAAGCCGTGCATCGGCAGCATCGCCGTGGGCAATCCACCGGGGACGCCGAGCCAGATCCAGAGTAACATCTCCACGTTTGTGCCCGCATTGCGTCAGGCGAAGAGCCTCGGCGGCGCGTGGAGTTATCACGCTTACACGATCAATTACACGACCGACACGGGCGTGGAGAATTTCTACTCGCTGCGTTACCGGCAGTTTTACGGCCAGTTCACGTCGCAATATCCCGACCTCGCGGACATGCCGCTGATTTTGACCGAAGGCGGCGTGGACCAGAGCGGCACACCTTCGACCTCCGGCTGGCAGGCGCGCGGCACGGCGGCGGACTACGAACGTTGGCTGAACTGGTTCGAGCACCAGCTTGCGCAAGACAGTTACGTGCTCGGTTGCACACTGTTTGAAATCGGCAATCCGGGCGGCTGGTCGTCCTTCGATCTGGAGCCGATTGCGGGCTGGCTCGGAAATTATTTGATCACACCGACCAATCCGCCGCCTGCACCGATGGGTCTCGCCGGCGTTGCCACGAACGCGACCGCGCTGTTGACCTGGACGTCTGCGCCGCTGAACCCCACGACTTACAACGTGAAACGTTCGCGCACGAGCGGCGGGCCTTACACGACGATGGCGACGAACGTCAGCGAAGGCGTGAAAGCGACGTCTTACACGGACACAGCAGTCACGAACGGCGGAACTTATTGCTATGTGGTGTCGGCGGCGAACGCAGTGGGCGAGGGGTCGAACTCCAGCCAGGTCACGGTTACGATGCCGAACACGAGTCTGCCGGACGTCATCGTCACGGCGGTGAGCTGGACGCCGAACCCCGCGTTCGCGAACAATAACATCACCTTTCGCGCGACGGTGAAGAACCAGGGCACAGCACCCACGCCGTCGGGCGTGACCCTCGGAATCGGGTTCAGCATTGATGGCGGACCGAACGTGACGTGGTCGAGCAGTTACACCAATTCCCTCGCGACCAACGCGTCGGTGACGTTGACGGCGAACGGCGGTCCGACGGGTTCGAGCACCTGGAAAGCGACGCCTGGCCTGCACACGCTCACCGCAACCGCAGACGACATCAATCGCTTTCCCGAAAGCAACGAGGGCAACAACGCGATGAGCGTCAAGCTGTCGATTTCCTCCGGCCCGCCGCAGATTGGTCAGATCACGATCACGACCAGCAATGTGGCCGGTTTCACTTTCAGCGCGACGAGCGGCATTCAATATCAAGTTCAATTCAAGAACGACCTGAACGGCGGGCAGTGGTCGGACCTTGGCGCTGATATTGTGGCGAGATCAAACACGGTTTCGGTTTCGGACAATTTGAGCGGTCTGTCACAGCGGTTTTATCGTGTGCTGCAATCGAATTGATTTGGGGAGAACGACGGCTTGGACTGCTTCGGAGGCGGTGTTAAGGATTTTGGAGGGATCGGAAAGTAAATGAAAATGCCGCCTGAAAATATTCGAATTGTTCCAATGGCAGCAGAGCACATTGAAAGCTTTCGGGAGTGCCTCGACGCCGTCGCGAAAGAACGTCGTTACCTGGCGTTGACCAGCGCCCCGCCACCGGACGCAGTTCGCGAATTCATCCGGTCGGCGATCATGCGTCGGGTTCCCCAGTTCGTGGCTCTGGACGGCCAGCGAGTGATTGGCTGGTGCGACATCTTTCCGCATGAAAAGGAAAGCTTCGCTCACGTCGGACGCCTGGGCATGGGGATGCTGCGCGACTTTCGCGGGCAAGGGATTGGACAGCGTTTGGCTGAGAAGGCGATCGCGCAGGCAAAGAAGATTGGTTTGGAGAGAATCGAGCTGGACGCGTATGCTTCCAACCAACCAGCAATCCGGTTGTATGGAAAGCTTGGATTTGTCGTTGAAGGCATAAAGAGAAAAGCACGCAAGCTGGATGGGGCTTACGACGATGTGCTCGTGATGGTGCTGTTGATCTCGTGAACAATCCGGTTGACTACTGCCAAACGCAAAACCGGTGCTTCGTGACAGCGGTTTGGAGGAAGTAACGGTGTCCGCGCCGACCTTTATTTTCTTCATACCGTCCTGCAGTTTGAGGGCGAGGAAAAGTGTCTGAAAGGGGCGCGATGTTCGGGCGTTGGCCTGAGAAACACGAAACGAGCCGATTCTCATGAACGACCGATGGTTTGGACGAGTTGCGGACCTGGTCCCGTGTGCGATTGGCCTGTTCTTCGTGGTCGCCGCGCATCCCGCCGGCCAGGACTTGTTCAAAATCACGGTGTTGGACGATCAGACGGGACGCGGCGTTCCGCTCGTCGAACTGCGAACCGTGAACAACATTTCGCTATGGACGGACAGCAACGGAATCATTGCATTTGATGAACCGGGTTTGATGGGACAGGAGGTCTATTTCCACATCAAGAGTCACGGTTACGAATATCCCAAAGACATGTTTGACAATCGCGGGGTGAAGCTCAAACCGACGCGCGCTGGAAGCGCGGTGATTAAGATCAAGCGGCTTAATATCGCGGAGCGGTTGTATCGCGTGACGGGGCAGGGAATCTATCGCGACAGCGTGCTGGCGGGTCAACCGGTGCCGTTGAAAGCGCCCGTGCTCAACGCGCAGGTGATGGGACAGGACACGGTGATTGCCGCGCCATATAACGGAAAAATCTACTGGTTCTGGGGCGACACGGAGCGCGTGTCGTATCCACTCGGAAACTTTGCGGCATCGGGAGCAACTTCGGAGGTCCCCGGCCGGGGCGGACTGGACCCGAGTGTGGGGGTGAATCTGACCTACTTCATTGAAGAGAACGGCTCGTCGCGCGTGTTTCGAGCCAGAAAGGTTTGGTTCCCGCTCACGCCTGGCACCTGGCGATCTTTAATGACGAGAAACAAATCTTCGAATCCAAGGTGAAGTGGCCCGTCGCCGAAGGACATGATTCCTCGCACCCGTTTCGCGCGCGCGTGAACGGCGTCGAGTACCTTTATCTTTATCCGAACTGGCGGGTGAAGGCCGATCTGAAGAATCTTGCCGATCTAAAGGATTATGAGGCGTTCACTTGCGTGGCGGGCGACGGGCGCGTGAACGGCGCCGCGACAGTGATCGACCGCGATTCGGAGGGCCGCGCGCGTTACTCGTGGAGACCAGGAGCGGCCCGGCTCCATCCCGGACGAATTCGCGAACTGATTACCGCAGGCAGATTGAAGCCGGAGGAAAGTTGGATTCAATTTCAGGACTTTGAATCGGGCGCGCCAGTCGAGGCCGGACGCGGTTCCGTTTATTGGAACGAGTTTCGCCGACGCTGGGTGATGATCGTGTCGGCGAAACCGGGTGAAATCTGGTTCGCGGAAGCCGATACGCCAGTCGGCCCGTGGGTTTACGCGCGCTGGGTCGTGTCGCACGACAGCTACAACTTTTACAATCCGACCCAGCATCCTTTCTTCGATCAGGACGGCGGGCGGCTGATTTATTTTGAGGGCACTTACACGGCGAGTTTCTCCGACGCGAAGGAGAAAACGCCGCGCTACGATTACAACCAGGTCATGTACCGCCTCGCGCTCGACGATTCGCGCCTGAACCTGCCGCTGCCGGTCTATCGAGTGAAAAGCGCGGAGGGCAGATTGAGTTATCTGGTGCGCGAAGATGTCGAAGCCAACCAGGCTTGGGAACAGATCGAACAAGTCGCGTTCTTCGCCATTCCTCCAAATCGCGGGCGGGGAGGGATGATCCCGGTATTTGCATCCACGGAGGACGGTAACGTGGTTCTGCGCGACACGCCGACGAGCGGCGAAGCCAGGCCCATCTTCTTCGCGCTTCCACCGCGCAGGTCGTCGGCCGGCGACTCGCTCGACGGCACGTGGGAATGCGAATTGAAAGCGTCCGATGGCGGCGAATTTGCCGTGACGCTCGAACTGAAAGCCGAAGGCGAGAGCGTCAGTGGCAAGGCAAGCGACGACATTGTGATTCGCGGAGGCAGTTTCAAGGAGGGCACGCTGAGACTGGATGTGCTCCATGAGAAGAAGGCTTATGATTTCTCCGCAGCATTGGGCGGTGGAAAGTTGAGCGGCCATTGGAAGCGGGGCGATGGCGCGCTGAGCGGCACGTGGTCGGCAACGCGACTGGATTCGACTCCGCCGGAGGAGAGATCGGCCGCCGTCGTTCCGCTTTACGAGTATCGCAACGCGCGAGATAGTCGGCAGATATATTCGACGGAGCCGAATATCGAGAACAAAACCCTGAAACGTTCACTGGAGCCGATCTGCCGGGTCTGGAAAAGTCCGATGTCGGCGCTGATTCTGGATCCAAGGGCGAGACCAGTTCCGCTGGCCAAAGACTGAGTGATCGGTTACAAGTGGAGAAACCGCTTATGAAACCAGAAGCCTTCCGATGGCTATCATTCCTTTCCTTTGCTCGGCTGGCGATTTCGTTGCCGGTTTTTCTGTCGTCGAGCCACGCCCAAAACCTTGCCGGTGATGAAGCGTTGTCGAAAGTGCTGATTGACGGCGAGGACTGGCAATTGGTTGCGGATGGATTTGGCTTCACAGACGCCGCCTGCGCCGATGCGGAGGGCAATTTCTACTTCTTCGACCTCGGCAAAAACACGGGCATCAGGAAAATCAGCCCCGACGGCAAGGTGACGACGTTCATTGAGAACACGCCGAAGTGCAGCGGTTTGAAATTCGGACCGGATGGACGGATTTACGCCTGCACGCAAGGGTCGAAAAAACAAATCGTGGCGATCGACGTGCCGTCCGGCACGATCACCGTGCTCGCCGACGATGTGCAGCCAAACGATCTGGTCGTGTCGCACAAAGGCTTCGTTTATTTCACCGAAACCGGCAAGGGGCAGGTGACGGTTGTGGATGCAAACGGCAACGTCCGAGTCGGCGCGACCGGCATCAACAAACCCAACGGCATCACACTTTCGCCGGACCAGGGCACGCTGGCCGTTTCGGAATATGGCGGCACGAATGTCTGGGTTTATCGTGTCGAACGCGACGGCGGTTTAACGGCGGGCGAACGTTACATGACGCTGCGCGCGCCGGTCGGCAAGCCAGACGGCGGCGGTGACGGGATGACGACGGATGCTCAGGGCCGTTACTACGTGACCTCGCACGTTGGCATTCAAATGTTCGACTGGACGGGGCGTTTGGGCGGGGTGATCGCGCGGCCGCAAAACAAAGGCACCGTCAGCGTGGCTTTCGCCGGGGCGAATCTCGATTATCTCTACGCTTGTTCATCGGACAAAATCTATCGGCGCAAAACCAAGGCCAAAGGAGTTTTGTTTTTCCAGCCACCGGCGTTGACCGCGCAAGAAAAATGAGTCCGCAGAGCAGCGCGTTCAAGACTCCGGCCTGGGTGGCGGTTGATTGACGATTCTCCAGCCTGGTGACGGGAGTTCCCGCATAGGACATGGGTATTTCCCACGGTTCTCTAATCGAGCATCGGAGCCATGAACCACCCCCCTCGCCCGACCTTCGGGCACCCTCTCCCCCTCGGAGGGGGAGAGGGACGGGGTGAGGGGGGCGACATGGACAGGACATTACTTTTGGCAACCACTCTAACTCGCGGCGGACCTTTTCAGATGTTTGATCCTGGTGCGGACTCTGCGCCGCAGTCTGACCCGCAACTGATCGAGTTTGCTCCGGCCCGACCCTCGTTTCAGCAGATACGTGACGTGCGGCGCCGGCGCGCGTGAGATGTCTTCCGGCGTCGTGTTCTTCGCATCAACGCCCGGCGCGAGGTCGATGCCCGCCTTGCGAAACAGATGCTGCACGAATGCCGAGCAGTAAAGGGATTTTTCGCGCGCCAGAACGTTTCCCTGACCGCGCAGTTCCGGATGGCGCAAGGCGATCAACGTTCCCACCAGTTCGCGAAGCGAATAACGCGCCCGGTTCGCTACCAGTTCGAGTCCCTCGCGCACGAGGGTCACGACTTGTTCTTCGCCCAGTCCGAAATCGAGCACGGCCAGAGTGGTGTAGAGGCGCTCGTCGAAATATTTCGAGATGCGGTTTTCCTGCACGCCCAACCGGATGTGCTTGCGGTTGATCTGGAGGTCCGATTCGATGACCCAGTGGTGCCCGTCCGGCCGGCGGCCCTGGAACAAAAATGAGTGCGACCAGAGACTCCACCGGCCTTCGTTATCAAGGTGCCGTTCGGCGCGGGCAATGGCCTTGTCAATCAGCGTGGTCCCGCCAGAAAGTCCGACGCGTCCCGGACGCGCATAGGCTTCGAGGAACTGGCGGTTCGACAAGCCGGTGAGAGTCACGACTTCGTTCATGAAAAGCTTAGCGGGACATCGTTGATGCCGGGGCGTGCGGCGCGATCGTTTTCAACCGTTCCCGCGCCAGCTCCTGGCAGGCGTAGAGCGTGTAGCCCAGGCCGCCGCCCAGACCCAAGCCGTAAACGGCGCCCCACAGCAACCATCCTGGCAAACCGGAAATTGCGTGGTGGAGAAACTCGCCAACGAAATAGCCCGCCGACCGTGTCACGAACAGAACCGCGATGACCTTGAACGTTTGTTTAGGAGCATCGAACGCCTTGGCGAGCGTGAGTCCAAGCGCGGTCGTGGCGACCAACGACGCCAGCCATTCGCCCGGCTTGTTCCGCAGCGAAACCCAGGCCGCCGTCCAGGCGGCGCTGTAAAGAAGGAAGGCCAGCGCAAACAGAATGTAACAGCGGAACAACGGCGCGGGTTTGATCACCAATCGCCTGAACAACGCGCCCGCAAGCAAAATGAAGAGCAATGCGTAAACCGCGTAGGCGCTGACTTCGCCCACCTGACGCCTTAGCCAATTGTCAGTCGCCGCAACAAAGGCAAAGACGGCAACGCCCACGACACAGAATCCACCGGCGCCGAAAAACAGCGAGTGGCCCAACTTTGGCACACGAGGCGGTATGCCGGCCCCCTGGGCTCGGGCCACGACAGCCTCGGGATAGAATCCGAGGAACTTCATGGCATCAGCGCTTGTATGTCTTCGCCATCGTTAAGTCGTAAATGAAAATGCCGTAGCCGACGCCGGCCGGGTCCTTTGACTTCGCCATCTGGAACGCCATAAACAGGCCATCATCGCTCACGACGGGATTGGACGATTTGTAGCCGGGATAGTCGCTGAAGTAGGTCAGTCGTTCCACGTAGCCCCCGCCATCCAAACGCAGTTTCCAGAGATCAACGTAGCTCGACCCCTTTTTGTTCTGCTTGTCGCATTCGACCAGCGTGAACCGGCCATCGGGGAAAATGCCCTCCGGCTCGTCGTATTCGCCGGGCGAATTGGTGAGATTGGTGACTCTTTTGGTTGCGACGTCCACAACGCAAACTTCCGTGCCTTGGTAGCCGTAAGCTGAAAACGTCAGCATCTTCTCGTCCGGCGGCACAAAGTTCTGCGTTTCCATCGTGCATTTGAACGACAGGTCTTTGCTCTCCAGGATGACACTCTGATGGACGAGCTTCGGCGCGCCGTTTTCATAAATGATGTCCGCCTCCTGCATGCGCGAAGAACCTTTCTCCATCTCGTCCGGATACTCCGCGGCCACGTGCGTCCAGGCGATGTGCATCCTCTTGCGCGAGACCGCCGGTCCTTCGCTGCACTTGCTGCCCAGCGCCAGCGCTGGCCTGGTCAGGCTCTTGTCCAGCAGGAAAAGCCAGCATTGCGTCCGCGCGTCACCGGGTTTCTTCGGATCAAAATGGTCCGGCCCGGAAAGCAGGAGGTCGCCGTTCGCGAGATACAGCGCCCGCGTGTAGCCGTAGTGGGGATAATGATGCGTCATCGCGCGAAGGATGCCCGTGGCAAGCTCGACCTCATAAACGTCCCCGAACGTTTTCTCGACGAACAAAATCCTTCTTCCGTCGTGCGACCAGTCCGCGCGTTCGCCGAACCAGGTGACGCGCCTGACCCAAGGCGGGAGATGGTCCACCGGGCTTTCGCCTTCTTTCGGCGCGGATTTGTCCTCCGCGGCAAAACTCAGGCAGATGAACGTGATGGTTCCCGGCAGCAGGAAGAGTTTTTTGGCTGATTTCATGGTTCGCTTCGTTCAAAGAATCGCGCGATTATTCAATCACAATCACCTCATGGTCGAGTGCGGATGTGATTTCAAAAATGCTGCAAACCAGTTCTACGCTTTGAATTCCTTCACGGCCCGTCCAGCCGCTTCCAGATTCTCCAGACGCATTTCGGAGTATTTGCGCGAGAAGATGACGCCGTCCGCGCCGGTTTTAAGCGCGGCAGCGGTTGCGGCATAGGTGTCGCCCGGTAAGGCTTTACGGCTGTTCCTTCCGGTCGGAATGCCAATATCGATTCCCGGAAGAATTTTGCATTTGCCGCGCACACCCTCCAGGGCGCGCCTGGTTTCGCGCGCGACGTAGTCCGGGGACAGTCCCGCCGCGGCGAGTTCGCCGAGCTCGGCTTCGCTGGCATAATCAAGCAGATGGTTGTTGAAGCGCAACAGTTCGTCCTTGGGCACGTCGCCGAACACGGTCGAGCCGATGTTTCGGATGAAATTCGCGTAGCGTTCGCCGCCGCATTTGAGGCGCTGGCCGACGGTCTTTACCGCGGCGTTGACCTCGGCAAGGACCTGATGTTTGCCTTCGTCGAACAGCCGGTCCCACAGGATGATTTCCGGATACTCGACGAGCAACCGCCAGAACTCGACGAAATAGCCGTTGCTGGGCCGTTTCCCGGCGAGCGCATTCCGCACAAATTGATCGAGCTTAAGATAGCCTTCGTGCGCGCGATCGAAGTTGATGCCGCGCTCGCGCGCGGCTTTCTGGTGGTGGCTGCAGAAGCAAGTGACGCGCGACGACGCGATACTTTGCGCGTGGCTGGCGCCAAGCGCGTTTAGCAGCGGCCCGTTGCGCTCGTTGAAGAACAGGATGCCGTCGATGTCGTATGATTTGCAAAGGTCCGTCGCCAGGCCGATCCAGAAGGCGCGCACGTCCGGATGGAACAGGCACAGAGAAGTCGCGGTGTGGCGGCCTTGCAGGTCAATCTCCGTGACCTCTTTTACACCCGGTACATCCGAACGGAACACGTCTTCAATCGAACAGAATAATTTCATCCCGCGCTTCCTGGCGCCGGACAACACAGCAGCGACGATGTCGAGGTTGCCGTGGTCGGGTGCGCGGGTCTGTTGGAGGACGGTCCGCTTGTAGAACTCCGGGTGGGGTGTGGCGTAGTTGCCGCCGTGGAAGGTTTTCTCATCGGACTCCTGCTTGCCGTGATCCGGAAACGGCTGTCCGGGAATCTGTCGTCCGCCCAACCCGCGGCCGTAGGTGAACGTCGTCAGAAAAATAGTGTTCACCGCTCCGCGTTCCTGAAAGATATCGAGCACTGGTTCGACTCCTTCATCGACAAACGAAATGGAGCCGACCTGGATGCCGATCATTTCACGCGCGGGTTCGGCGGCCTGCGCCCCGGACGAGAGGAGGGCGGGCCCGACAACGGTGGTCACGGCGACGCGCGCAGTTGTCTGGCCCAGGAACTTCCTGCGTGTCAGTCGGTCTGATGGTTTGGCTACGTTCATAGTGGAGGTGAAATGACCTTTCGGTTCTGAATCATGGCTGGCCGAAAGCTAATCTGATCGGGCGCACAAAGTCATCGTTTGAATGTTCCTGCCGTTCCAACTGTCGAAAGACATAAGTTCCGTTTTTTCGGTCGGGTCTTGTTTCGTAACCCGTTGGAAGCAAGATAGTAAGGTTTCCGGGTTTGTGTCGTTTGAAAAAGTGTGTATTTTCTTCACGCGGCAAACTTCGGGCTTTGAGGGCTTCAATTGCGCAGTAACGGGTAAGAAAGTTCCCGAGCAATTCCTGGGTTGACTGGGCGGCGCGGTAATTTGAACCGCCGACGAGTCGAGTTGTCGCACTTGAAAACTATGCACAGATCGTCGTCCAAAAAATTAATCAGCAAGCTCCGCCTGGGTGGCCGGAGCGCAAAAACCAAACTAGGACTGTCTGCGAAACGACCTCGAATCGCGCGCCTGGAGACATCGAAATCGTCGTTGGTCGAACAGGAACGCCGTTTGAAGACGCCTCCTACGAACGGCGCCAACGGCCATGCCAAACCCATGCCGCGTTTCCTGTCGGATGCCGCGCTGGTCAGCGCGGAACAATTGCTCGGTTCGATCAAAAGCCAATCGGGCGCCGACCTGAGCGAAAAGATCAAAGACTTGATTCGACTGGCGCGGGAACAAGGCTATTTGACGTTCGATGACGTTCACGAAGCGTTGCCCGAGACGCTGATCTCGGCTGAAGGCTTGGCGGAGGTATATCGCATTCTCGGCAATCTCGACATTGAGATCATCGACCAGTCGGAGGTGGACCGCGCTCAGCAGCCGCAGCGCGGGGAGCCCGACGAAGAGGCCAAGCTCGATGCGCTGGATGATCCGCTGCGGATGTACTTGAGCCAGATGGGCAAGGTGCCGCTGCTCACGCGCGAAGGCGAAGTGGCGATTTGCAAGCGAATCGAAGAGGCCGAGAATGAAGTCAAACGAATCCTTTTCAGCCTGGGTTTCGCGGCCAAGGAACACATCGCGCTGGCGGAGAAGCTGGTTGCCGAGCCGCCGAAAGAACGGTTCGATCGCGTCATTCTCGACGCCAGGCTGCCAGAGCGCGAGAGCCATTTAAGGGCCTTGCGGCGGCTGGTCAAACGCGTGCGCGAACTGGATTCGAAAGTTGATGACAAGTTTGCCGCGTGGCAAGGCGCCCGCGACAAGGCGAGCCGCGCCCGGCTGCTGGCGGGGTTGCAAAAGCTCGATCAAAAGCTGCAGCAGACGTTTGCTCGGTTCTGTTTCAAGCCGAAGGTCATTGATGAAATAATCCTCGTGGCGGAAAACATTCACGACAAAATACAATCGAGCCTGCGCGCCATTGAGGAACTGGAGCGCCGCGCCAAGTCGAGCGGCCGACGCTCGCTCCTGGAGACAGAGCGACAAAAAATCCGCGCGCTGGAGACCTTCGTGCGCATGCCGCATCGGGATTTCCTTGACGCCTATAGCTGGCTGAAGCAGTTCGCGGCGAAAGCGCACCAGGCCAAGACCGAGATGGTTGAGGCCAATTTGCGGCTCGTCGTTTCGGTGGCGAAGAAATACGTCAATCGCGGCCTTTCGTTCCTCGATTTGATTCAGGAGGGCAACATGGGCCTGATGAAAGCTGTGGAGAAATTTGAATACCGCCGCGGCTACAAGTTTTCCACCTATGCCATCTGGTGGATTCGCCAGGCGATCACGCGCGCCATTGCCGACCAGGCCCGCACCATTCGCATTCCAGTGCACATGATCGAGGTGATCAACAAAGTGATGCACGTGCAGAAGAAGATCATGATGGAGTTCGGGCGTGAGGCCACGCCGGAGGAAGTCGCCGACGAAATGCGTCTGCCGGTGGAGCGCGTGCACGCTATTTTGAAAATGGCGCAGCAGGCTATTTCCCTCCAGGCGCCGGTCGGGGACGAGGGCGATGCGAGCTTTGGCGATTTTATCGAAGACAAATCCGCGGAAAACCCCTCGGAAATGACGAGCTATCACCTGTTGAAAGACAAACTGGCCGATGTGCTGTCCAGCCTGACCGAGCGCGAGCGCAAAGTGCTGGAGCTCCGCTTTGGCCTGGTGGACGGCTACGTGCGCACGCTCGAAGAAGTGGGCAAGCAGTACAAAGTGACCCGTGAACGGATCCGCCAGATCGAAGCCAAGGCGCTGCGCAAACTTCGGCATCCGACACGCGCGCGGCAACTGCACGGCTTCCTCGGCCCGGAAGAACAAGAGCCGGAACCTGTCTAAGCTCTGGGTCGGCCAATCCAAAGTTCTTCCGCTTCACGCCCCATTCGTCGTAGAGGCTCGTTTCGTACGTGGCGGGCGGAGTGTAAGGCGCAATCGCAGCGCAGACCTACTTTGTTCTCCAAGCCGATTCGGGCCTCTTGACCCAAACGAAGTCGCGGCATTCCGGCACAACCGGGCGTTTACCCCTCCAGTTTTTGCAGGCTGCCCACCCGATGCAAATGATGCCACCCAGCTCGAGCACCCAGTTCAGGTTGAAGCCCCCGATGCTGAGCCCGATCATTTGATCCACGTGATGGAAGGACGCGGCGCGAATTACCACGAAGCACGTCAGGAAAGCAGCGCCGACGATCGCCGCGGAAGTCTGCCGAAGACTTTTGCGGACCAGAAAGGAGAATATCGCGAGCAGGATAATGCCCAGCATCGCTATCGCGACGATGAACAAGACTTGAAAAACCTGGCGGTCTTCGTACCAGCCTTGCGCCCGGGCGACCGATTTGAGCGAGAGTGTAAACCAGGTTTGCAGATCGAGCTGTTTATTAAAGCCGAGCAGTGTCAGCAAAATGGCCAGCCCAAACCAAATCGTGGGGTGGGTTGAGTAACCCGAGTGCGGATGCGCGCGTCGGTCGCTGCGTCCAGCCATCCAGCATAATGGCGCGGCCGTGAAATAGGCGACAACCGTCAACCACCCCATAAATGTGGGATCGCCGATGCCCGGTCGCCAGTGATCGGCTTCAGTAAAAGCCAGCAACATGCCTCAATCCAAGGCCTGCAGGGCATTTCCTGCAATGGGGCGAAGACCGTAGGCCGCTCCTTTGCGATCCGGTGTACGATCCCGTCGGGTCTTCGGTTGGCTTCCCAGCGAATCCGACTTGCCCGCAGTGGTTCCCTGAGATAGTTTTCCGCCAATATGGAAGACGATGTCCCGCAGGTGCAACGCCAAACGCCGCCTCCGCCGATTATTCCGGCGACCACCCCTCCACTGATCACGCCGCCTCCGCCGCCGCGTCCGCCGCGCAAGGGAAGCGGCTGGATGAAGGTCGCCGTCGTGCTCGGCATCCTGCTTCTCCTGAGTGTTCTGAGCAATTTGGGGCATTTGGTCCACAGCGTGACGGTCAAAGCAACGGCCGGTCGGCAGGCACGCGCGCATTTGGAAGAGGTGACATATGAGAACAACCATTCGAAGAACAAGATCGCCCTTCTGGACATCGCCGGGATCATTACCAGCGAAGCGTGGGACCGCAGCGGCAGCAGCCTGGTGGACCTGGTTTCCGACCAGTTGCGCCGGGCGGGCGAGGACGACTCGGTAAAGGCCGTCATTTTGAGGGTGGATTCGCCGGGCGGCGAGGTGTTGGCCTCGGACGAGATTTACCGCGCGATCACTGATTTTCAGAAGGATTACAAAAAGCCGGCCGTGGCCTCGATGGGCGGTCTGGCGGCGTCGGGCGGTTACTATGTCTCGGCGCCCTGCCAATGGATCGTGGCCAACGAATTGACGATCACCGGAAGCATCGGCGTCATCATGCACAGTTACAATTATCGCGGGTTGTTGAACAAGGTCGGCGTTCGGCCAGAGGTGTTCAAGAGCGGCAAGTTCAAAGATATGCTGAGCGGGGAGAAAAATGAGGACGAAATCCTGCCCGAGGAAAAGCAGATGGTGCAGGCGCTGATTGATGAAACATTCGAACGTTTCAAGAAAGTGGTCGCCGAAGGCCGGAAAAGGGCCAACGAACAAAACGGCGGTGAGGGCCGCAAGCTGGCGGATGACTGGGGGGACTACGCCGATGGCCGGGTGCTGTCCGGCAGACAGGCGTATGAACTTGGATTCGTGGATGAACTGGGTAACTTCGACACCGCCGTGGAGCGCGCTAAGGACCTGGCCAAGATCAGCAACGCCAACCTGGTGCAATACGAACGGCCGTTCGACCTGGGAAATCTTTTCCGGCTCTTTGGCGAAACGGATAGCCGCGCGGTCACTAAAGGAGCGCGCGCTGAGAGGGACTTGCCTGTCCGGCGTTTTCAATGTCGCGCTTTCTTCTCCTTGCCAGTTTTTTTCGCGATCACTAGAGTTTCCTCGTTTCGTCTCAGCGGGTGGCGCGCGTTTCAGCGCTGAACCGCCTGGAAGTTCACATTTGCCCGGACAGAGTCGTCCATGAAGCGCGATAATCTATTGATGGTGGCGGACAGCGAGCATGACGCCAACATGCTCTACGCGGTTCGGATGTTTGTGCCGGACCCTTTCATTTACCTTCGCATCAACGCCAAATGCCACATTGTGATGAGCGATCTGGAGATCGACCGCGCCCGCAAACAAGCGCGCCATTGCCGCGTTCTCTCCTGGAGTCATTACACGAAGAAACTCAAACAACGGGGCGCGAAGACCCAGGGCTTCGCCGCCATCATTCGGCAGGTTCTCCAGGAGAAGCGGATCAAAAAGGTGTTCGTCCCGGACAGCTTCCCGCACGGCCTGGCGCGTGATCTGAGGCGCCTGAAGATCAAGGTCAAGGTGAAGGAAGGGCACTTTTTCCCCGAACGTGAATTCAAGACGGCCGACGAGGTCAAAAAGATCAGCGCGGCATTGATGATGGCCGAGGTTGGACTGGCCGAAGGCATCCAGGCGCTCAAAAACGCCCGGATCGGAAAAAACCGGCGGCTCATGTACCACAACGTGCCGCTGACGTCTGAAAAGCTTCGGGCGATCATTGACATCGCCATTATTCAAGCGGGCGGCCTGGCCAATCGTACGATTGTGGCTGGCGGCCGGCAGGGTTGCGATCCGCACGAGCAAGGCCACGGTGTTCTGCGCGCGCACGAACCGGTTATCATCGACGTGTTTCCGCGCTCGCAAAAGACCGGCTACTTCGGCGACATCACCCGCACGGTCCTCAAAGGTCGCGGCAGCGAGGCCATCCGCAAACTGTACCACATGGTGGCCCGCGGGCAGGAAATCGCTTTTGAGAAGATGGAGTCCGGCGTGCCTGGCGCGGACGTGCACAAAGCGGTGAAGGAGTTTTTCGATGGCGCAGGTTACAAGACCGGCCGACGCAACGGTCGCATGCAGGGTTTTTTTCACGGCACCGGCCACGGATTGGGACTGGAGGTCCACGAAACACCGCGCCTCAGCGCGAATTCAACTGACTTTCTGCGCTCCGGCCAGGTCGTGACGGTCGAGCCGGGCTTGTATTATCCTGAAATTGGCGGCGTTCGCCTCGAGGACGTCGCGCACATCACCAGCAACAGCCCGCGTAACTTGACGAAGTTCGAGAAAGTGCTCGAAGTGTGACCGGTGAATATTGAGAAACGACCATGAAACTCGCTCAGACCGGCAAACGGATTTTCCTGTTCCTGGCGGTAAACACCCTCGTGGTTGTGACCATCTCGCTGGTCTTGAGCCTGTTCGGCGTCAATTCGCGCCTCGGCAGCGGACGCTTCGAGTCTCTGATGGTTTTCTGCCTGGTGTGGGGCATGGGTGGCGCTTTTGTCTCGCTCGGACTGTCACGCCTCATGGCGAAATGGTTTATGGGGGTGCAGGTCGTCGATCCGAATACTGCCGATTCGAGCCTTCAGGAACTGGTCCAAATGGTTCACCGGCTTGCGCAACGGGCTGGCCTGCCCGAAATGCCGGAAGTCGGTATTTATGATTCGCCGGAAGTCAACGCCTTCGCAACCGGTCCGAGCCGTTCGCGCTCGTTGGTGGCCGTGTCGGCAGGGCTGTTGAATTCAATGGGCTGGCGCGAGGTTGAAGGCGTGCTCGGTCACGAACTCGCTCACATCGCCAACGGCGACATGGTGACGATGACCTTGATCCAGGGCGTTATCAATGCGTTCGTGATGTTTTTGGCGCGCGTACTGGCGTTCGTAGTCTCCCAGGCGATGCGCTCGCGGGATGACGATCGCGGAGGGAACTATTTTGTCCAATACATCCTGGTTCATTTGTTTGAGTTTGTCTTTATGTTGCTGGGAGCCATCGTGGTCTGTTGGTTCTCCCGGCGCCGCGAATTCCGCGCCGACTCCGGCGGCGCGCGCTACACCAGCCGCGAACAAATGATCGGCGCGCTCGAAGCCTTGGGGCGAGTTCACGAAGGTCCGGCCCGTGCGACTGTGCCGGCGGATTCTTTTCAAACCTTGAAAATCACGGGTCAACGGGGCGGGTTGTTGAAGCTCTTTTCAACTCACCCGCCTCTCGAAGAGCGAATTGCGCGCCTGCAAAACGCCGCCGTTTGATCCACGGCGGCGAATCATCATTGCCCGCGTCCGCTTGATTTTCTATAGTGGTTGCCAAGAGTAATTTCAATGTCGTGTGCGAACACTCCCCTCGCCCGGCTAAAGCCACCCTCTCCCCTCATCCGAGGAGGGGAGAGGGCAGGGTGAGGGGAGCCGTTGGACATTCGACAAGCGGTTTCATTGGCAATTGGTCTAGTCTCACTGCCGTGTGGAAGCGGCGTCAGCGGAAATTCTCCAAAACCCTCTTGAGCGTTTGCAGCGCACTGGTCATTTGGACTTCGTCGCTAACGGCCGAATCGCGGGTCGTCATCATCTCCCCGCACAACGAGTCGATTCGCTACGAGTTCGGGCGTGGCTTCGACCAGTGGCATCGCCGGCGATTCGGCGGAGGCGTCACCGTCGAGTGGCGCGACGTGGGCGGCACGGCGGACGCGCTGCGCTTCGTGCAATCCGAGTTCGCCGCCAAACCCGACGGCATTGGCATCGACATTTTTTTCGGCGGCGGTTCCGAACCGTTTCTGTTGCTGGCAGACAGGAAACTGGCGCTGTCCTACACGCCGCCAAAGGAAATCTTGTCCGCCATTCCGCAGAGTTTTAACGGCATCGAAGTCTATGACGCCGGTCACGCCTGGTATGGCGTGGCATTGTCGAGTTTTGGCATTTTGCAAAACAAACTGGTGCAGCAGCGGATGGAGCTGCCGTTCGTCACGCGTTGGGAGCAACTGGCGCAACCGGAACTGCGCGGCTGGGTGGGCGTTGGCGACCCGCGCAATAGCGGCACGATGATCAACATGTTCGAGGCATTCCTTCAGGCTTACGGTTGGGAACGCGGCTGGCATTTGCTGACCGAAATCGCCGGCAACGCGCGCAAGTTCGACCGGATTTCCTCCACGACGGCCAAAGACGTGACGCTGGGCGAAACGGCTTACGCGTTCGCGATTGATTTCTACGCGTTTGCGCAGATTGCCGTTGCCGGCCGGAGCAACATGACCTTCGCCCTGCCCCGCGATTTCACGGCCATCAGTCCCGACGGCATCGCGATTCTGAAAGGCGCGCCCAATTCGGCGGTGGCGCAACATTTTATCGACTTCGTACTGAGTGAAGACGGGCAAAAACTCTGGTTCCTGCCGCGCGGCTGTTCAGAAGGACCGCAAAAATATTCCATCGAGCGAATGTCGGTGCGTCCGGACTTCTACCGGCGTTACCGGGACGTCAGCAACATCGAGTTCTCTCCGTACGACCTGAAACAGAAGTTCGTTTACAACGCCAGGCTGTCGCGGGAGCGGCGCGAGGTGGTGGCCGCGCTGGCAGGCGCGTTGTTGGTGGACACGCTTCCGGAATTGCAGGCGGCCTGGCGCGCTGTGATCCGGCGTGGGTTGTCGGCTGCCGACCGCGACGAACTGGGTCGGGTGCCCGTCACGGAGCGTGAAGCGGCACAATTGGCGGCCGGATCGTGGAAGGACGCAGTCGTTCGTATCCGGAAGAAAATCGAGTGGCAAAGCTGGGCGCAACGGAAATACCGCCGAATTGTCGAGGGCCGAAGGGCGACGCTCGAGGGCCGACAAAATCACAGTCCGCTTGCTCTCGACTCCCGGCTCTCGCCCCTCGACTAGAATCATGCGCGTTTCGATTCAAAACCTGACCAAGAAATTCGGCGACACGGTCGTGCTGAAAAGCATTTCACTGGAAGTCCACGAGCAGGAACTCTTCTTCCTCCTCGGCCCATCCGGCTGCGGCAAGACGACGCTGCTGCGGCTGATCGCGGGTTTCTATCAGCCGGACGAAGGGCAGTTGTTCTTCGACGACAAGCCGATGAGCGGTGTGCCGCCGCACCAGCGCAACGCGGGCATGGTTTTTCAAAACTACGCGCTGTGGCCGCACATGACTGTGGCGGAGAACGTGGCTTACGGTCTGGACGTGCGGGCCGTGAGCGCGTCGGAGAAAAAACAGCGGGTGGCCGAAGCGCTTGGGATCGTGCAGATGGAAAAATATGCCGAGCGCGCACCGAACGAGCTTTCCGGCGGCCAGCAACAGCGCGTGGCGCTGGCGCGCGCGCTGGTGATCAAGCCAGACGTGCTGCTGCTGGACGAACCTCTCTCCAACCTCGATGCCAGGCTGCGCCTGGAAATGCGCGAAGAAATCCGCCGCATCCACGGCCAAACAAAGATCACAACGATTTATGTCACGCACGATCAGAAGGAGGCGCTGTCGTTGGCGGACCGGATGGCGGTGATGCGCGACGGTGTGATTGAACAGATCGGCGACCCGCGCACGGTTTACCGCGCCCCGGCGAACCGTTTTGTGGCTGATTTCATTGGCGAGACCAACTGGCTGGCAGCGGAGGTGCAGGGCCAGTTCGACGGCGGGATGCGGTTAAAGACCGACTTCGGTGAATTTTGCGCGCTGGCCAACGCCAACCTGACCATCCTGGCCATTGCCCAGGTCAGTTACCTCGGTGAAATCGAGCAATACGAGTTGAGGTTGTCGCCGGCCGTCACGGTCAAGGCCTTTGAACAGAACCCGCAGGAGGTGCGCCGCGTCGGCGAATTGCTCACGGTCCATGTTCGTCCGCAAAATCTGCTCGTGCTTCCCGCTCAATAAAATTCTCCGCGCCGCAACGGCATTTTTTTCCCGAGTTGACGGTCAAGACCGTAACGCCAAGCTAATTTGCTTGCGCAGGTGAGTCGGTCAACTAACGTGGGAATGGAATTTATGGCCGGGAAACACAGATCGAAAAGGCGTCTCAAAAAGAGGGCGAACTCGAAACGGGTGAGCCGGCCGGCGCGTCGGAGAAGGGCGGCTAAAATCGTATCGCAGGTTCCCGCGCAGGCGGTGAGGGAGGGCCGGCTGGCTGAAACGCCGGAGGTGCCACGCGACGAAGAGGCCATTGTGAGCGCTGGGACCCGGGAGCGTTCCTCGTATGATGGTGACACGGCCATCAAACTTTACTTGCGCGAGATCGGACAGGTGAAACTGCTCACGCCGCAGGAGGAAATCGAGCTCGCCGCGCGCATCAAGAAGGGTGACAAAAAAGCGCGCGAGCAGATGATCAAGGCCAACTTGCGCCTGGTGGTAAAAATCGCCCACGATTACGAAGGACTCGGCCTGCCGTTGCTGGATTTGATCAACGAAGGCAACATCGGTTTGATGAAGGCAGTCGAGCGTTTCGATCCGGCCAAAGGCGGCAAACTTTCCACCTACGGCGCGTGGTGGATCAAGCAATCCATCAAGCGCGCGCTCGCCAACCAATCGAAAACCATCCGCCTGCCGGTCCATCTCGTGGACAAAATTTCCAAGATGCGCCGGACGGCGATGAAGCTGCAGGAGGTGCTCGGCCGCGAGCCGACCGATGAAGAGTTGGCCGAAGAACTTGGCATGACCGCGTCGCGGGTGGCGCAGTTGCGCACCGCGGCCATCCGGCCCGCATCGCTCGACGCGCCCATCGGCGACGAAGATTCCAACAACTTTTCGGAAGTGGTGCAGGATGAAAACGCAGCGTCGCCGTATCAGGAGCTTGAGGAGAAGACGGTCAGCGCCATGTTACAGGAAATGGTGAAGACCCTCGACGCGCGCGAGGCGACCATTCTCCGTTACCGGTTTGGCCTTGACGGTGGCAGCGAGAAGACGCTGGAGGAAGTCGGCCAGAAATTTGGCGTGACGCGCGAGCGCGTCCGACAGATTCAAAACATCGCGCTGGGCAAACTCCGCAAAATGATCGAAAAAATCGAAGCCGTGAAAAGGTAATCGCGGTTTGTCCGCCTGACAACATTATGAGCGAACCCAAAGTGACTCCCGCCGATTTGAAGCGCGCCATTCGCACGATAGCGGATTTTCCCCAGCCTGGTATCCAGTTCAAGGATATCACGCCGGTCCTCGCCGACGCGCGCCTCTTCAGCGGCTGCGTGGATTTGCTGACGGCGAACTACCAGCCGGGATCGGTGGACGCCGTCGTGGGCATTGACGCCCGCGGGTTCATCTTTGCCGCCGCCGTTGCGCTTAGATTGCGCGCGGGTTTCGTGCCTGTGCGCAAGAAGGGCAAGCTGCCTTATCAGTCCTACGAACAGAGCTATGACCTCGAATACGGCTCGAACACCATCGCCATTCACGTGGACGCCTTCAAATCCGGCAGCCGCGTGTTGTTGGTGGACGACCTGCTGGCCACCGGGGGAACCGCCGCGGCCGCGGCCGCGCTCGTGCAAAGGGCCGGGGCGAAAATTTTGGAGGTCACCTTTTTCATCGAATTGAGCTTCCTCAAAGGGCGTGAGAAGCTCAACGGTTACCCGGTCCGGTCACTGATCGAGTTTTGAACGGGTGACTTAGAAAAACCTGGCTTGGAAAGCGATCATTCTCTCGCTGACGTTCCTCCGCTTCGTGTTTCCCTACGACGATTTTCACGTCTGCCGAGTGATTCGTCGGCCATAAGAAGAGCGAGTCGCCAACTAACAATCAGAGACCCGATCGCTAGCGAGGTTCGGCCACTTCCGAAGTAGGCTATCGGATTGACCAACGTTCCTGCGAGCTTCCACCAGATGAGTAAACCTGAGCAAATCAGCACTACGACCAGTCCAGAAGTGAGCGACAGGAAGAATCGTTTCATCCGCTCCTGCGCCGAGCACAGCAAGCGCTCGAACGCAGTATTCAGCACGGCTAAAAGGATCGCTGCAAAGAAGCCTTGATCAAAGGCTCCCGACGATCCGCCGCCATACGCGAGAACGAATGGGATCATGACTTCCAGCTTCAAACCGAATCGTGTGCACCAAAACGGGTGGTTTTCCTTTTTCATAAGCACATTCTACGTCGAGTCGTTACCGCTGGCTAATCTTCTTGGCAATAGCCACCCCGCACGTTGAGAATGCGGGCGATGGCCTGGCTGCACTTACTCGACGTCGCCATATTTCGGTTCATCGATGAGACGTTGAGCAATCCACTCTTCGACCGCTGCATGCCCTTTTTGAGCGGCAACTCACTGTTCGTTCCATTTTTGATTGTGGTGGCGGCGGTTCTGGTCTGGAGAGCGGGCGTGCGGGGTCGCGTTTGCCTCATCATGCTGGTGCTGGTGATTTGTCTGGGCGACCCGCTGATCGTCAACACCATCAAACACACTGTGGGCCGTTTGCGCCCTTTCAACGACATCCCTGACGCCATCACGCGCGTGGGGCGAGGCGGCAGTTTCAGCATGCCCTCGGCGCATTCCGCGAACTGGTTTTCGGCCGCGATGGTGTTTTTCATCTACTACCGACGCAGCGCGCGGTTCATGCTGCCACTGTCAGGGTTGGTCGGCTTTTCGCGTATCTATAACGGCGTGCATTATCCGAGCGACGTGCTGGTCGGCGCGATTCTCGGTGTTGGCTATGCCGCGGCTTTGGTCTGGTCGCTCGACGCGCTCTGGCGCCGGGCAGGCCAACGCTGGTTTCCCCTGTGGTGGCAAAGGCTTCCGTCGTTAATCAACCCTGAGGCAAAGATCGAGGCGAGAGGCGAAAGCTCTGAAGATTCCGCATTGCGCATTGCGCATTCCGCATTTGATCGGCATTGGCTTCGGTTCGGTTATCTGCTGATTGCCTTGCTGCTCTTTGTCAGACTGGCCTATAT
>QHOP01000320.1 GCA_003219345.1 Verrucomicrobiota bacterium | reverse complement strand
CAGTCCGATCCTTTGACCAATGCGCCACCGCGACTCACGCAACCGCTCGCCGCGGTGACGATTTCACTGGATGAACTGGTCACGCTGAGGGCCATCGCTCTTGGTTCGGCTCCTTTGCGTTACCAATGGCGTTGCGACGGTACGAACCTGCCGTCGGCGACTTCGCCATTCTTGACCTTGCCCGCGACTGAAATCCTGGCGAAGCGTATCACCGTGGTGGTCGAAAACGCGTTCGACATGGCGGAAAGCCCGCCTGCGACCGTCACGGTCGCTGCGCCTGCGAGATTGGAAATCGCGCCGGACCTTTCCGCTTTGCGTGTTGGGGGCACGCCAAATGGCCGATATCGCGTCGAATTTGCCGATGACCTGGCGTCCACAACCATGGTCTGGTCTTTCTTCCAGGAGGTTGAACTCCCGTCGTTCGGAACGCCATCCCGCGTAAAGAACCTTTCGGCATATGATTTGAATCCCGTTCCTCATCGCTACTACCACGCTGTCGCTCAACCTTGAACAAACCGTCTATGAATGAACTACGCTTTTCCGCCCTCAGCGGCACGTTTCTGCTGCTCTCCGGCTGGGCGGGCCCGCAGTATGCGGCCATCGCCAGCGATTCCCACTTCGCCTCCTTCGGCACGAACCAAGTCCACTACCTGATCGAAGGCAAAGGCAGTCACACGATCGTGTTTGTCCACTGCTGGGCTGGCAACGCCGGTCTCTGGCGCGAGCAAGTCCAGGAGTTGGCCGGGCACGCGCGGCTCATCCTCGTGGACCTGCCCGGCCACGGCCAAAGCGACAAGCCGCACGTCGAGTACACCATGGACTTCTTCGCCAAAGCGGTGTTGGCGGTGATGCGCGACGCGCAGGTGGACAAAGCCACGCTCGTCGGCCACAGCATGGGCGCGCCGGTGATCTGCCGCATTTACAAGCAAGCGCCGGAGAAAGTCGCCGCGCTCGTGGCCGTGGACGGGTTCCTCCGCCGGCCCAAAATGGCGCCCGAACAAGCCGAACAATTCGTCGCACCGTTTCGCGCACCGGAGTATCGCGAGCACACCAGGCAATTCCTGGGCACCCTGTTTCCCATTCCTGGCACCGAGACCTTGCGCGACCGTGTGGTGTCCGAACTTCTCACCACACCGCAATACGTGATGCTCGGCGCGATGGAAGGGATGTTCGGCGCGGACCAACCCGATTGGGACTTGAAAAAGGTGACCGTGCCCGTGCTCATCATCAACGCCCCAAATCCGATGTGGACCGATGAATACAAAGCTTACGTCCGTTCCCTTTCGTCGAAGACAGACTACCGCACGATTGATGGCGTAGGCCACTGGCTCATGCTGGAGAAACCCGCCGAGTTCAACGCCGCACTCACTGACCTGCTGCGAAAGTTTGATTTGATCGCGAAATGAACCCTGCGCTGGTATTCCATATTTTTCTATGGTTCCATGTCTGGAATTATTCGCCAACAAACATCCATCGGTATGAAAAAATGCTCATTTGGAATTCGTGGTCTTCTCGTGTTGTCCACCGCACTGTCGGTCGCCGCCAATGACTGGCCGCAATGGCGCGGGCCGCAGCGAAACGGAATTTCCCGGGAAACCGGCCTGCTCAAGGAATGGCCTAAGGACGGACCGAAACTGCTTTGGAAAGTAACGGCTGCCGGCCGCGGTTACGCGACGCCCGCTGTGGTTGGCGAGCGGCTTTACCTGCTCGGCAATGACGGGCTGGACAATGAGTTCGTTCAGGCGCTCGAGGTCAAGGACGGCAAACGGGTTTGGCAGACGCGCCTCGGCAAGGTGGGAAATCCGCAGCAACAGCCGAATTTTCCCGCCGCCCGCTCCACGCCGACGGTTGAGGGTGAGTTCCTCTATGCCCTCGGCTCGGATGGCGATCTGGCCTGCGTTGAGTTCGACACGGGCAAGGTGCGCTGGCAAAAAAATCTCCGAACTGACTTCGGCGGCAAGCCCGGCAATTGGGCGTACTCCGAATCGCCGTTGATTGATGGCGACTCGCTCTTGTGCACGCCGGGCGGCAGCACGGCCACGCTGCTCGCGTTGAACAAGAACACGGGAGAGGTCATTTGGAAGCGCGCGCTGCCGGAAGGCGACGAAGCCGCCTACGCTTCCGCCATTATCGTCGAGGTTGGCGGCGTGAAGCAATACGTTCAACTCCTGCAAAAGGGCCTCGTGGGCGCGGAGGCGAAGACGGGCAGGTTTCTGTGGCGTTACGGGAAACCGGTGAGCCGTTACGGCGCAAACATCCCGACCCCGCTCACCAGCGACGGTTACATCTACAGCGCTGCGGCCGGCACCGGCGGCGGTGTTGTCAAACTGAAGGTCAACGGTGGAAGCGTCGAGCCGGAGCAGGTTTATTTCGAATCGAAATTTCCCACGGCAATTGGCGGCGCGGTGAAAATCGGGGATTTTCTGTATGGCACGACTGCTGAGGCACTGCTCTGCGCCGAGTTCGCCACGGGCCAGGTGAAGTGGGAAGACCGCGCGCTGGGCGCGGCGTCGCTTTGCTATGCCGACGGTCGTCTTTATCTCCACGGCGAAAACGGGGAGGTGGCGCTGGTCGAGCCCGGACCGGAGTCGTATCGTCAGAGAGGACGTTTCACGCCGCCGGACCAACCGAAGCATGCCAACGAGATGGAGAAGGCCTGGGCCTATCCTGTGGTGGCCAACGGCCGGCTTTACATCCGGGACCACGGCGTGCTCTGGTGCTACGACGTCAAGGCGGGCCGGTCGTAGTCGGCAGTGTCGTTAGCCTGTAGCGTCGCGTGTCCGCACACGATCGCGCTGAGGACCGCGCACATTCAACCTGAGTCAGGACGCTTGGGGTTCGTCCTCGTCCTCCTCCTCGTTCTCGTCCTCGTCAGTTTCGTGTCACATTTTTTCAGGCAATTACGTCGGACTTTAGAGCCGCCCTGGAGGGGCCCTGGAGGGGTCAAATTGGAAGACGATTGTTACAGACGGCGATCTATTTCTGTGGTAGGCTGGCGATTCTAAATCAGCTCAGCTGGAAGAATCGAGACATATTTATGCATCGCCAAAAAACCGGCGCTCGCGCGGAATACCGTCAGCAGGAAACCCAACGCATCAGGGACTCAGCCAGCCTCGCTGACAAGTTTCCGCGCCTGAAGTCCTTGACAGTGGATCTGACGTACTACGATCCCAAAGGTGTCACGCGGAGCAGTCAAATCAAGTACAAGGTCAACCTCACCAACGCCAAGTCGGTGTTTCGCTTCGATTGCCTCAACAACGAATGCATTCGAGGCGACTTTGATCTGAGTGAAGACCTTGCCAATGCTATTGCCGCACATCGCACATCCGCGGCCGGCGAAATGTGCTGCCAAGGCTGGCGCAGCAAAACCACCATCGGCACGGTGCAGTGCCACAATATCCTGCGCTACACACTCAGCCTGGGATATTGAATTGTCCGGGTTTAGCATGGCTGGCGCGCTGCCCTGGGTCCAGCGCTGTCAACACCTCGCACAATGCGGCCAGCCGCGGCGCCGCGACACCGGCTTTCCGCGCCTGCAGCAGCGGCTCCAGAAACATGCTCTCCAACTCCAACGGCTGGCCCCGCTCAAAATCAATCAATGTCGATGCCTGGTAAGCGCCCATGGCGCTGGTCCGTTCAATTTGTTTGTCCGCGACCGATTCCGAAATCCTCAAACCGAGCGCGTTGGCGGCGGCGATGACTTCCAACATCAATTCACGAGCGAGTCTTTCCCAGCGCAAGTCAGCCAGCAGTCTGTCCGTCGGCAAACATGGACGTGGCGCCACACACGGCCGGACAACGCCGCTCGCCACGGCCTCGTAACCCGCAGCGCTGGCGACGCCCAGTCCATTGAACGGAATGTTCCAAACCAGTTTCTCCCAGTGCGCGCGTTCGAGATTATCGGTGACTTTGCAAGGCACGCCGGCATGGCGGAACATCGAGGCCAGCTCGTGCGTGCGCGGCTCCGGCCAGCGCTGGTGTTCGCCCATGACAATTGTCCCGTGCGCGAGGTGATGGATCACCCCAGGTTCCACCCGGTTAAGACAGACAAAGCACAGTCCTCCCAGGATCCTTTCGGGACCGAACAAGGCAGCCATTTGGGCCTCGTTGCCCAGGCCATTTTGCAGGGTCATGACCGCTGTGTTCGCGCCGACCAGCGGCGGAAGCAATTGAGGAAACTGGTGGTTGGCGGTGGTTTTCAGTCCGATCAGAACGAGGTCGCAAACGCCTATCTCCGCCGGCGCGCGGGCGCACTTCGGCTGAACGTGAAAATCGCCTTCTACGCTTCGAACCTGCACGCCTTTGCGCCGTACGGCCTCGTAATCGGAGCGCAACAGGAGATGGACCTCCCGTCCGTCGCGACCTAGTTTCGCGCCGTAGTAACTGCCCAGCGCGCCACAGCCCACCACGCCGATTTTCATGGGGCACTGAGTTCAAGGAGCAAGGAAGGGCATTGAGCAGACCACTGCCGTCCCCCTCCCTGGCTCCTCACTCCGGTTCCCGGAAACAAAAAGGGCACCCTGAAATTTCAGGGCGCCCGGGGAAATCGAAATCCTTACTTGGCGTTGAGGATGGCGTCCTTGGCAGCCTTGGCGACGCGGAATTTGACGACGCGCTTGGCCGGAATTTGAATCTGTTCACCGGTGGCGGGGTTGCGTCCGATACGGGCTTTGCGGTTCACCAGCACGAGCTTGCCCAGGCCGGGAAGGGTGAAAGAGTTCTTGGCGTTCCGGTAAGCCAATTGCGCGATATGCTCGAGAATCTCCACCGCCTGCTTCTTGGTGATCTCGGCTTTGACGGCAATTTCTGCTGCCACTTGAGATTTGGAGAGTGCTTTTGCCATAATTGAATTTTTCTTTTGTTAATTGGTTTAACTGTCGTCTGACTTGCGCGTATTAAAAGATTCACCAACTCTGTGCAAGGAGAAAAATCACATTTCCCCCGCGATAAATCGGTCGATTTTTCTCCCCGGCCATCGTCCCCGCTTGCTTCGCACGGCGTTTCACGCTCCGCGATTTTGCGGAAACGTGAAAACGGCGGCCGTCGAAAAATCGCCCGCGCGGAGCGCAGGCTTGACTTGATGCAAGTTTGCCACAACATGCCCGCGTGAGCAGCTTGTTCACGATTCAAGCGGAGTTCCGCTACGAGATCGTTCGCAAAATTTTTGAGGGCGGCATGGGCATTGTTTATGAAGCGGAACAGCACGGCACGCGAGACTTCGTCAAGCGCGTGGCGATCAAAGTCATTCGCCAAAGCTACGCCAACCAGAAGACCTTCATCGAGAATTTCATCGGCGAAGCGAAACTGGTCGCCGACCTGATCCACACCAACATCGTCCAGACCTATCATCTCGGTTCCACCGGCCAGGTTTACTTCATCGCCATGGAACTCATCCGCGGGGCGAACCTCGAACAGTTCATGCAGCAGCTCACGGACAAACACCGCCCTCTCCCCCTGGAACTGGCCGTCTTCATCGTCAGCCGCATCGCGCGCGGACTGGCCTACGCGCACGCCAAAACCGATAAGGACGGCAAGTTGCTGGGCATCGTGCACCGCGACGTGAGTTTCAAGAACATCATGATTGCCTTCGAAGGCGACGTGAAGCTCACCGATTTCGGCATCGCGAAAGCGCGCGGTTTCCTGCAGGACAACGAAGGCGAAGTGGTCGCCGGCAAAGCCGATTACATGAGCCCGGAACAGGCCAGTTTCAAAATCACCGACAAGCGGTCGGACATTTTTTCCGCCGGCATTGTGCTGGCCCACCTGCTCCTGGGCTACAACATTTTCAAAGGCGCCACTCCGGAAGAATCCCGCGACCGCGTCATGACGCTGGCGCTGCCGGATTTTCAAAAGCTCGACCCTCGAATCGACGTCCGCCTCAATGAAATCCTCCACCGTGCCCTCGTCCGCGACATCAACCAGCGTTATCCGGACGCGGACGAGTTGCTCTACGAACTGGAGCACTATATTTACCACACGGGTTACGGCCCGACGAACGAGACCCTCGGCAGATTTATTCGCGAACTTTTCGGCCAGACCTCGCCTCAATCCATTTACGAGTCACGCGGCAGCACCATTATTCTGGAACGCACCACGAGCATCGCGCCCCAGCGTCAGTCGTAGATGAAGCGTTCCTCTTCCACTGTCGCGCTCGCGCTGTTGCAGACCCGTTGCTCGCCGGACCCCGAGGCGAATCTGAAAAAAACTTTGCGCGCCGCCGAACGCGCGGCTGGCGCCGGCGCGCAAATCATCTGCACGCAGGAATTGTTTCGCTTGCAATATTTCTGCCAGAGCGAAGACCACAAATATTTCGCGTTGGCCGAACCCATCCCCGGTCCCGGCACCGATGCGCTCCAAAAGCTCGCCAAGAAACACAACGTGGTCGTCATTGCATCGTTGTTCGAGAAACGCGCCGCCGGCGTTTACCACAACACCGCCGCGATCATTGACGCCGACGGTTCGCTCCTCGGCATCTATCGCAAAATGCACATCCCTGACGACCCCTTGTTCTACGAAAAATTCTATTTCACACCCGGCGACCTGGGCTTCCGCGCGTGGCAGACGCGCTACGCCAAAATTGGTGTCTGCCATCGGCTGGCATCCGAGTGAGAAAAAAAAATACGGCCAAATACAGCACGATCAGTGGGAAACGATCCAGCGCGCGCACGCCATCGCCAACGGCTGTTATGTCGCGGTAACCAATCGCGTCGGTTTGGAAAAACCGGTGGATGGCGACGGCATTGAATTCTGGGGACAAAGCTTCGTCGCGGGCACCTCCGGCGAAATCATCGCCAAGGCCAGCGCAAGGAAAGAGGAGAACCTCATCGTGCCTGTTGACCTGAGCAAAGTGGATGTCACCCGCACGCACTGGCCCTTCCTGCGCGACCGGCGCATTGACGCTTACGATGGGTTGACCAGGCGACTGATGGATGGATAAAGACTTGCGGAAGATTGATCCGGAGCTCGCCACAAATCCTTGGCGTTAAGTGAGGGGATGGTTTCCTCGGAGACCAAGGTTTGGATTGAATCGGTTCTTATTACTGCGACTTTTGATTTTATCCGCCGCTCCTCTTTTCTATTCTCCCGCTCGTGCAGACAGCTTGGGTCACCGGCGCGGGCGGACTGTTCGGAAATTACCTGGTGCAGACGGCGCCGCAGTTCGCGCCGCATTGGCAGCTTATCGGCATCATCAGGGACGGCAACATGCCGTCGCTCCCCCGCGTTGGGAAGGACGCCGTGCCGGCGTCCCTGCCTTCTCCGAGCGGCGTCCGCTATCGTCTGCTTGATCTTGCCGATTTCCATGCCATCCGCGGGGCCTTCAAGGAAGATCGCCCGCAGCTCATCATCCACTGCGCCGCGTTGAGCCGCAGTCCGGCGTGTCAGGAAAATCCTTCGCTTGCGCACAGGTTGAATGTCGAAGTCACAGCCCAACTCGCAGAACTGGCCGCCGGCATTCCGCTCATTTTCGTTTCCAGCGATCTGGTCTTTGACGGTCGTGAAGGCAACTACGACGAGGCCGCGCAGCCAAATCCGTTGAGCGTTTACGCCGAAACCAAAGTTGCTGCCGAACAAATCGTCCTCGCCAACCCAAGGCACACCACTCTCCGCATCTCTCTGAACGGCGGGACTTCACCCACCGGTGACCGCGGATTCAACGAGGAGATGTGCCGTGCGTGGCGGGCCGGGCAAACAT